>JBMLTO010000082.1:0-7757 GCA_049239925.1 Legionella sp.
ATCATGCTACCTCTTTAAAATTTGAGTGACAGTTGATCTTATTTCTAACTATTCGCCATTCGTCAAATTAATCCGACGGTTAATAACCATATTATTGGGCCAAGGCTCAACCTACAACAGATTGATTAAATTTCAATGCGACAGCCGTCAGGAAAACCCTGAATGGCTAATTGTGTAAAATAATGGTTGTGCTGGATTAAAAATCGCTGACACAATAAAGGGGTATTCGTTAATAAATGGTGCAGATAGGCACGAGTCAATAATTGTTCACATGTTGGGCACGTACACTTGGCATCCAGCAAACTAAATTCATAAGCATGGCAATTATCATGCAACGACAGTACTCCTTGAGCATGGTACACAAGTCCATTACAAGCATCACTAGCGACTCGGTCTATTTCAACATAAGTAACACCGGCTTCATGAAGTGCAATGATTTGATCCATAGAAAAATGACCAATAACATATGTCTCGTGCTGCTCATACTGCTTTAACGCTGCCATAAGGTCAGGCCATGACTTACCTGCGCTTACATCGAAATAAATACCACAATCATGACTTGGTGCCATATCCACAGTAAGATTAGATATAAAAACTTTGATCTCAGAGGAAAATTGGCTGCAACAATCACTTAATTCAGCAGGCAATAAGACAATGTTAGGCTTTAACTGTCGAATTAATAGAACTAATTCCTCGCGGCTTAGCTGTATACGACTACCATCATACGGCGAACAAAGAACATAAAATCCCGCTTTATTCGGAGCTGGCATCGTAGCATTTAAAACCAGAGTATCTGTCCAAGCAACATAGCTGGACAGGTCAACACAGGATATTAGCAAATCATAACCAGGCTTCAGCAACAAAGAACAGAGATTAAATGATCCCACCTTTTTACCAATTTCATACCAATTATCAGGAGTTAAACAACTACCAGCTGGCGTAGTCATCACTGGAACAATGGTTGTTTGCCTCTGATTGGTGATAGTTTGATCCACAACAATAACCTCATAACTTTAGAGCAATATGCTTGCATCACCATAACTAAAAAAACGATAACGATGCTCAATTGCCGTTCTATATAAAGCCATCGCCTGTTCATGCCCTATAAAAGCTGACACTAACATCAGCAAGGTAGATTCAGGCAAATGAAAATTAGTAATTAACCCATTACAAATCTTGAATTGGTAGCCCGGGTAGATAAAAATGTCCGTGTCACGACTACAAGGCGTCAGCTCTCCATAGCTATTAGCTGCACTTTCCAAACTGCGCAGAGCAGTAGTCCCGACGGCAATAACTCGTTTATTATCAGCACGTGCTTTCGCCACAGCCTGACATAATTCTGCACTGACAGTAAAAAGCTCACTATGCATTTTATGTTCTGTGATTTGTTCACAACGTACTGGTCTGAATGTACCCGCACCGACATGCAAGGTTGCGTGTGCAATACGAATGCCTTTTAGTAGTAGTTCATCTATCAATGATTGATCGAAATGCAATCCAGCCGTTGGCGCTGCGACCGAACCATTGTGACGAGCATAAACGGTCTGGTATCGATCTAAATCGAGGCTTTCATCACCACGACTGATATAAGGTGGTAATGGAATATGGCCAATTTGATGGAGCATACGATCAACCTCACCTTCATCAACTTGGCAATGAAAAAGATCATCGTAACGTTCAATAACTGTCAATGACCAGCCCTGATCTAAATAAATCTTAGCACCCGATTTTGGTGATTTGCTTGACTTGATATGGGCCAGAAAAGAAATGGGTGTGGTCAATCGTTCGATGAGGAGTTCGACTTGTCCGCCACTCGATTTTCGACCGTATAAACGCGCCGGAATAACCCGGCTATCGTTCATGACTAAAAGATCACCCGGTTCGAGTAATTGTGCTAAATCTTTAAAATGATAGTGACTGCAAGTATTGCTAGATCGCTCGTAACGCAGTAATCGCGAATCAATACGGTTCGGCAATGGATATTGTGCAATCAACTCTTCGGGAAGTTCAAAGTTAAAATCTTGTTTTTTCATTATGCAATTTGTTTTTATAGTGGTAATATACAGCAAGCACATTTAAAGATATTTTTTAGAGCGATATGACAAGCGCTGCTTTAATAGTGCCAGAAAGCTACTAACTTACCCTAGGATGATGCTTTTTACAATTATATTCAGTTGTATATTGCACAAGATCCGATATAACATGATGAAGACAGATATAGATAATATTGTATATTTCATCTCATTGGAGTGTATTGACTATGAATCGATTAACAAAATTTTTGTGCACAGCTAGCTTGGTCCTTCCCCTCTCTGCTGCATTTGCCACTCCAGAATATCTCACCACAGAAAATAGAACAAATGCCACCACTAAAGCGTATCTTTTTGGTCAATTGCCTCCCCAACACCCGGTGAAACCTGGTAAAACTTATCATTTACCCTGGTCTAAAATTAAAATGTTGTGTATCGGCTTAAAAACCTGCCATGCCACAATAAAAATGAGTGGCGACCCCACTAAACCAGAAACTGAGGTTGGTTCGCTAAAACTCGAAATAGAGACCGGTATTATTACACCAGCAATTATCATTAATAATGGCTATAAAGTTGAGGTAGTCGATATCGCTCATATTGTTATTAGCGAAATAAATTAAACGTGGAGCATGAACTGGGTCGTAACCGACCCACACTTAATCAATAAGTCCATGCTAGTTGTAATCCTAATAAATGAGCATGGACATTCGCTTTAGCATTCACATGATATGACGATGCGCTTCCAATTAATTGCATTTTATTCACCTGCGTATCATTCCCTGCAAATAGATAGCTATAACCAATGCCTAAACTAAGATTAGGTTTAAGTTGGTAAACTAGGCCTGTTGATAATGCCCATCGGTTTGCATCGGGCAAACGAGAGTCACGGGCACTGTATATAGTTGGTGTTTGGTCATACCCCCCACCTAAACGCAGCATCCATTGCTGATTGAATTTGTAATTTGCCCCCACAGCAAAACGCCAACTATTACGATAATTCTCACTATTAATGACATCAATCGTTGCTGGCGTTAGCGTATTACTAGATATTGCAGCAACATGACTAAGTTTGATTACCTTAAACACGTCCCAACCAGTATAAACAACAGAGGCCAATAAGGCCCATTTATCATTTAAATCATGATAAGCACTTAGTGTAATAATAGCTGGCAAGTTTATATCATTGCTGCTAAGTGAATCACTTCTAAAAACTGCCATCGGATTTATAAAGCTAGGGTCGGCTAACCGACCAATTAATCGACTCACACCGTGGAAGGTATGTTTGATCTTAGACTGATAATTCAATCCTAGCCGAGTATGGTTATGATTGAACATAGCCATCAATCCCGAATGAAAGCCGACGCCTGTCGAGTGTCCCTTATTGAAACTCAGAGAGTCATAATAGGTGGGATAGAGATTAGGGTTACCGTTATGTTGCACCCATTGAAGGGATGCCGGCGACCCTAGCATGCTGTTAAATTTTACCTGTGCCCATTGCCAATCTAATCCGACGCCCACGGAATAATGTTCACTCAGTTTAAGTCCCAACTCAGGAGCAATATTCATCGTTAATAATTCAGTAGTTGTTGCCGCATATCGAATAGGAGAATTCTGATCATACTCGGTGGACAGGCCGAAAGGTGAAAGAATGCTAAGCCCGAAGACAGCCTGGCTAGTCAATGGTAATGCATAGTGCAGGGATGGAACCACTGCATTTTTGCCACCTTGTAGTCTATTAATCGATTGAGAGTAAGGAGGGAAGCTTTGTGTGGCATAGGTGCTGTTTCCAGAAAGCTTAGAACTAGGGAATACACCTATTGTATTTAAAACAAATTGTTGTTTATCTATCAACACCAGACCAGCTGGATTGTACCAACCAGTGCTCGCATCAATGGCTTCTGCAGCAATACCAGCGGCGTAATTAGCAATCGCAACACCGCTTGCTTCGGTATATAATGAAAAACCACCAGCGTGCACAGCACGGGTAGTTAATAACACAAACATCGCCGTGCTCACCACCGTTGCTGCTTTTTTTGTGCTTACCATATTGAGACTCCCGAGTAGCAATAAAAAATCATAATAAATGACTATCATGAAATTGCAAATAATTTCGAAGCATGCGTTCTCGAGATAGCATTGAAAAATGCTATCCTTGCACAAAAATTATGAGATTGCAGCTGTGCATTGAGCATGCTAATGTCCTATCTTTTTTGTAGAGCATTTCTATCGATGCGGCAGATCATAACCGAATTTAGCAGTTCAAGCGTTTCCTCAGGCAAACATTGGCAATACATCCCTGCAATTACTAACCATTATTTGAATAATGAGTATTCGTTGATTATCGTTTGTTCTACTTTATTGAATGCTTCTGGAACCTTAGAACAAATCATTGATGCCGCATTAGCAAATCAACATCAAAGCCTTACAAATGGTGATAGCAGCCATGACTAATGATAATGCACAACGACTGGAAGCAACCAATCCAAGGGAATCGTTTATTGTTCAAGCTCCTGCTGGATCAGGTAAAACTGAAATACTTATTCAACGATATCTACGATTGTTAGCCACGGTCAGTACCCCTGAACAAATAATAGCCTTAACCTTTACGCGTAAAGCAGCTAACGAAATGCGTGAGCGTGTATTAGCTGCTTTACAACAAACAAGACAAGGTTACCAGGCTAAATCCGATCATCAACGACAGACTTTTATTTACGCACGTGCAGCATTAGAACGTGACAAATATCTAAATTGGCAATTATTAAATAACACATCTCGTTTACGTATCTTCACCATTGATTCTTTATGCCAACAAATTACACAGGCAATACCACTTCAAGACCAACAAATACCATTTGCGCAAATAACAGATACACCTCAACGTTATTACACCCTAGCAGCACGCGCTTGCTTGGATCATGCTCTCAATGATAAACATTATCAGCCCGCCTTAATTACCTTGTTAAAGCATTTGGATAATCGCCAAGACAAATTATTCGATCTATTGTGTAATGCCCTAGCTCAACGGGACCAATGGTTATCACCATTACACCAAGCCCGCCTACAACAAAAAGAATGGTTTGAACAAGCACTAATCAACGTTGAAAGACTAGAACTAAAGCGATTACAAAACAGCGTTCCAGAAGAATGTCAGGACGAATTAACATCGCTATGTAGACAACTTGCTCTAATTGAGAATGATCCCCTGTCTCGACGGTACCCGTTACAAAAATGGTACGAATTCAAAAAAATCGATCGAAATATAGCCTCTTCTTTGGCTGGTTTACTACTAACCTCACAAGATTCCTTAAGGAAATCATTTGATCATCATGTTGGACTCAAGCGCGGTTTATGTCCCAACGACATCTATAATCACCTAAAAACGAGTAGCAAAGAGCTATTAGAAAAACTAAATGACAACTTAGATTTCATAAACGCCTTGGTACAAATAAAAGCCCTACCAGACCCCGTTTATAACCCGAAACAATGGCAAGTATTACAAGCATTATTCACGCTTCTTCCTCTACTAAGCGCTCACTTACAACTAGTATTTACTGCGACCAATCAGATTGATTTTAATGGAGTAGCTCAGCAAGCGATTGCAGCATTAGGAGACGAAGACAATCCTACCGATTTGGCATTATACATCGATAACCAAATTCACCATTTGCTAATCGATGAATTCCAAGACACGTCTTTGCAACAATTTCAATTAATAAGTAAGTTAATACAAGGATGGCAATCTGGTGATGGCCGCACATTGTTTGTCGTGGGTGATCCGATGCAATCCATCTATCGTTTTCGGGCTGCTGAAGTCGGGTTATTCTTGCTAGCACAACAACAAGGTATCGGAGCAGTCAAACCTAAATCATTAACATTAAGTTGTAATTTTCGTTCACATCCGACATTAGTCAGTTGGGTTAATCATCATTTTAAAAGCATATTTCCTAGCATTGATGACATATCCTCAGGAGCTGTTTCATTCCATTCATCGGAAGCAAAGGCTCGTTGTGAACATAGTGAACTTATCAGTTATCATTTTGAAACCAGCGAGCATGAAGCACTGGCTGTCGTAGAACTGGTATCGCAACAATTAAAAAGTTATCCTGATGAGACAATTGCTATTCTTGTCCGCTCAAGACGCCAATTAATACGAATTATTCATCACTTAAGAATACGAAACATTGCTTTTCAAGGCGTTGATATTGATCTGCTCTCCAACCAACCGCATGTGCGTGATATATGGACCATTACCCAAGCTTTGCTAATGCCAGCTGACCGAATTTCATGGCTTGCCTTATTACGCAGTCCGTGGTGTGGATTAAGTCTTACCGATATTCACTGTATTGCCAATATTGCTAAAAAAAAATCTATTTACTATACCTTATCACAATTGACACCACTATCAGGGCTGAGCGAGGAAGGGCTCGTACGCTCACAATTTATCTATCATGTATTAGACCATGCGTTGCATACCAGACAGCAACAACCATTAGTGGAATGGATTCTTCAGACTCTAAAAAAATTACATATCGACTACATACTTGATGACAATCAACAAGATGAATTAGAACAATTTTGGATTTTATTGGAAACATTCGAGCAACAGGGACAACTAACAGAGATTAGCTTGTTCAAACGGGAACTTACCAAAATTTATTCGAAAAAAGCACAACCATCACGTCTACAAATAATGACTATTCACAAATCGAAAGGATTAGAATTTGATGCTGTCATTTTACCTGGGCTCAGTAGTAAAACAAATGTTGCGCATCAACCGTTATTACGTTGGCTTGAATTACCCAATCAAGAACAAAATTTATTGCTTATTTCACCACTGAAAGCAACAGACGAAGAACATTGCTCCTTGTATGATTATATCAGCAAGCTAGACAATCAAAAAAATTCTTATGAACAACAACGACTGCTATATGTTGCAGTGACACGTGCAAAAAAACGCTTATATCTGTTTGACAACCAGACCAAAGTCATGAAAGGAACCTTTCGTGATCTACTACATAAACAATCGTTCATTCCATTTGATGGGATACAACCAGCAATCATGGCAGAAGAACAAATTATATTACCTAGGTTAACTCATTTACCATTGCATTTTTATCAATATCAACAGGATAGCATACCCAGTATTTCGGCTAATCATCCACCACTGTTCAATAATAGCAACGCACGTTTATTAGGTATCGTAGCGCATGAATTGTTACAATGGATTTGCACCTATCATCCGCGATCAATGACTGAAATACCTTGGCAATTAGCAATCAAAAGACTGCAAGCGCTAGGCTTTGCTGAAGATGCTATCGACATCGCAAAAACAAAACTAGCCAAACAAATCGAGCAATTATTGCAGAGCAATATTGGCCAATGGCTAACTAAGGCCCACGAACAAGAACAGAATGAATATGCACTAGTCTTTATCGAACATGGACAGCTAGTAACCCGAATTATTGACCGCACTTTTTGCGAACATGGCATACGATGGATTATTGACTTCAAAAGCGGCGAACCACAAGGACTGGTTCACCGTGAACAAGTTAATAACTATGCTGAACTATTTGCCAAACAACATCCCCACCCTATACGCTGTGGCTTGTATTATCTTAATGATGGAGAATGGCAAACTTGGGTTTATCAACCTTGAATACAATTAATCGTGTACTATAGAGTAGAGCAGCGTTCTTCGTGAGTTGTTCGCAGCCCCCTCGTTAGAAC
>JBMLTO010000083.1:0-15032 GCA_049239925.1 Legionella sp.
AACAGATCAAAATATTAATGCTTCAAGCCGTATGAGCTAAGTGCGAAACTCGTGTTTATGTAAATCATCACCGTAAATTTATCTAAGAATTTCGGTGTCGTTACGTTAGGCTTGTTGCAGTTAAGGCGTTACGCAACGAAAACTCATGTAAACAGTACAAAGCAACTTGATAGCCTAAATGGTATTTTTTGAGTATTCATGCATTTGCCCTGAAATAAATATAAACACACCCTAGAGCCTCATAAAACTTATTAAATCATAGGGCGTGTTGACAGTTGTATCTCCGATAATTCAAGAGGACTTATCGTCAACGGTTAAAAGGCATTTAAGGGCTCGCAATGTTTCTTGATTATGCGAGGTCAGAGGTAATGTTGCTAAAGCGGCAACACAATAAAAATCATTGATAAGGGGATCTTGTATGGCATTAAGGTGTTTATGTATGGTACTTATGTCCCCACGGCGAAGAGGACCCGTTAACGCATCGGTGAATTGTTGTGATCGTTTTATATTACTCATGCTACTATCCATCAACTGACACACCATGGAACAAGCTAAGTCATCATCAATACCCGCTTGCTGTAATAAAGTAGTTGCGCTAGCAGCAAGTGTTACAAGATAATTAGATGCCATAACAGCTGCACTGTGATAAATAGACTTTTTTGTGCTATCAATAGAAACGATAACTGCACCAAGATCAGTAAATAGTGTTTTTAACATACGAATCGCTAATTCATCACCTTCCACAACACAATAACACCCCTTGAATACTTCTTCATTCAATGGTAGCGATCTAAATGCCTTTAATGGATGAATGCTAGCGATAGAACAATTTCGCTTTTTTAATGACTGTAATACCTGCGTATCCAATACACCACTGCAATGAATGACATAACTATCGATGGAAATTATGTTTGTTTCTGCCAATAAATCAGCAACTATTGAAATGTTATCATCACTGCAAGTAATAAAGGTAATATCAGCTGGAGATAAATCAGTCAAGGTTGGCACCGGGGTACCAAAACCAATTGCATTTACAGCTTGACAAGCACTAACTATGCTTTGGTTACAAATAGAGCCTATTTCAGCAATAGATTTTTTCTGCAAAGCAAATGCCAGATTTTTACCTAGCGCTCCAGCTCCAATAATATTAACTTTCATCGATCAAACCTTTATGTTGATTGTCCTTCAATAACTTCATTAATAATGTTCAGTTATCTTAATTATCAATCAATATTTAAGAAAATCATTGTACCATGGTCTTTATCGATTACAGCTAGCTTATCTATCTCATTATTAAATAACCTGTCATTTATCAGCTTAAAAACCATTGCCAATGTACTATCTCTAAAACCAACGTTCAAAAGCTTAATCCATTCGATTTGTTGTTCGAAGATAAATCCTTTGTTCGACTGAAAAATCGTAAAATGTGAGCGATTGTTCACGGTGTATTTCCTTTTATTAATTATTTTATTGTCGAACAATCAACAGCATAGGTCACCTAATCTATTTTTCCCATATATCAGATTAAACATCTCTCTTTTTTTTTAAACTAATCACGTTATAATAAAATCTTAATTTCCATGTGAGTATCTTCCTGATGCTTGGCTTATTCACTATTAAACCGATACTAGTTCATGAACAATCTTTGTCTCAACAACGTCCATTAAAACCGTTGCAACTGGAGAAAACATCATTCGATCAAAGGCAGGCAGATAAACTATTTAATATTCAAAAGGCAACCTTGAAAGCAAAGAAGAACAAGGCTAATTGGCAACTTATAGAATTAAAAGTAAATGGAGCTATCACTGTCCAACATGATATTGAGCTAAACATTGACGAACTACAAAAACAAGTGGAACGACCGCTTGTCTACCAACAAACAACAGACTTAAAAAACAATACGTTCTATGATCAGTTTTTTTCTAGTCAACAAGCTAAAAATATTCCTCCATTACAATTAGATGCAGATGCAAACTACCTTTCTTCCTCAAAATTATCGCCTTATCCAGTTAACGACTGGAAAAAGAATACTTAGAGTAATGATATGTTGAATTGGAAAATACTAGGCAGTGGTGCTTATAATACTGTTTATCGTAGTAACGATGGTAAGCTAGTATTAAAAATTCAAAAAAGGCTAGGCAGTTTAAGTGATAGATATGATAGTCCAGAACGTTCGGTACGACTGTGGAATCTAATAAATCCTTCCCTTGAGCCAAAAGCTACCATTGTAAATACAGAGCTCGGCAGAGGCTGGATATGTCCCTATGTTGACGGTGAAAAACCAACTGATGAAGAATTAAGCCATGCATTAATAACTATTTTTAATCAAACTGGTAGAGTAGTTGTCGATGCAATGTCCAAAAAAAACTTCATTAAAACTAACTCAGGTGAATTAGTATGTGTTGATGTTGGTATGGCTTTGCTCATTACTTCTAACAGATCGAATCAAAGAGCCATCAGTAAAAAACGCAAATATAGTATTATTAGTAACGAAGCATGGAATAAAGAAAAAAACGGCCTTGCTCCGTTTTTTACGATGTTTTCGCAGCAATATCCTCTCAGCATCGCTACTATCAAAACATTAATCTACGTTAGTTGGAAAGATTCAGAAACATCTAACACTAACTTATTGGTAGCTAACCATACAGAATTATTGAATATAGCAAACAAATATGATCAAGTATTACAACAACAATCGCCAACTACCTTAGAGCATACAAAACAATATTGTATCAATCAGTTAAAAAACTACATAGCTTCTCGAGGTAGCATCAGCATAAATGGTCGTTTTGAACCATCATTTATTACTTGGGTTTTTCGTGATAGCAGACTAACTGCTTTTAAGATTAAAAGTGCACAAAAACTAATGAGAGCAATCCGTGAAGCCTCTTCTTTAAGCGATATAAAAGATTTAATCACACAAGATTTTCAAATAAAGAAACTAAAAAAAGCTAGACTATCCAGTGATTATATAGTGACCATCGGTAAGTGTAACGATATGGTCGACTCAATAGTAGCACCAGAAGACAATAGTTTTTTGGTAGAAAACGGCTAAATCAATGAATCATAGATGATCGAATTACTTACCTATACAAAAAGTAGAAAAAATCTTTCCAAGTAAGTCATCTGAGGTAAAGGCCCCAGTTATTTCACATAAATATTGATGAGCGACCCTTAAATCATCTGCTAACAATTCACCAGCTTTGTTATGAATGAGCTGATCTTGCCCTAACTTGAGACATTTCTGAGCCTCATCTATTGCCTGTAGATGTCTCCGTCTTGCTAAAAATTGACCTTCTGCGGGTTGATAACCAACGACCTCTTTTATTTTTTGTATGAGTAAACGAATTCCTTCACCTGATTTTGCTGAAATATACACATTATTATCTATTATTCTTGCACTATCATGACTAGCATCAATTTTATTAAACACTCGAATAATTGGTACATTTTGGGGTAGTTTTTTTTGTATATCGCTAATATCTTCTTGCTCGAATGGCTTATTATTATCTATGACCAGCAACACACAATCTGCATGGTTTAACTCATGCCATGCACGCTTTATTCCTTCTTGTTCAACAATATCATTGCTTTGTCTTAAACCTGCTGTATCGACCAGATATAGAGGAAGATCGTCAAGCAATACATGTTCTCGCATAATATCACGTGTTGTGCCGGGAATATCGGTAACAATAGCAACCTCACGATTAGCTAAATAGTTTATTAACGTAGACTTTCCAGCATTTGGTTTCCCAGCAATAACCACTGATAAACCTTCACGTAATAGAGCTCCTTGGCTTGCACTGAGACGAAGTTTATCAAGATCTTCAATAATAGTAGCAAGCTTCTTAGCAAGATTATCATCATGAAGGAAATCTATTTCTTCTTCAGTAAAATCTATTGCAGCTTCTACAAATAAACGTAAGTGGATTAACTGTTCATTGATTGTCTGAATTTTATTTGAAAAATCGCCTTGTAGAGATCGCATAGCCATTCTAGCAGCCGTTTGTGAACTAGCATCTATTAGATCAGCAATAGCTTCTGCCTGAGTTAAATCGATTTTATTATTTAGAAATGCGCGTTCAGAAAACTCTCCAGGCTTGGCTAATCTTGCTCCTAGATGAATAGACTCATGTATCAATCGATCGAGAACAATAGGAGAGCCATGTGTATGCAATTCAATAACATCTTCCCCAGTGAATGACTGTGGACCTTGAAAAAATAAGAGTACCCCCTGATCGATCGCTTCACCATCAACACTATAAAATGTTTTGAAATGTGCTTGGCGTTTTATTATGCTCTGAGAATGAGACAACTGACAAGCAATAGAATAGGCGAGTATCCCGGATAATCTAATAATACCTACTCCACCTCGACCAGGTGGAGTGGCTATAGCAACTATCGTTTGTTTATCCATTTCACTTTACAGCAACCATTTTTTTCTCTGGCGATCCATCACTATACTGACGAGTAATATACCATTGCTGTAAAATAGACAAGGTATTATTGACTATCCAGTATAAAACCAAACCAGAAGGAAAATTCCAAAATAATCCAGTAAACAATATGGGTAAAAACATCATGACTTTTGCTTGCATCGGATCAGGTGGTGCAGGATTAAGACGTTGCTGTATAAACATGGTAAGGCCCATAATTACAGGGAGTACATGATAGTAGTCAGCAGCAGCCAAATCATTAATCCACAAGATAAATGGAGCTTGGCGCAATTCCACGCTTTCAAGCAAAACCCAATACAAAGCAATAAATACTGGAATTTGAATGACTATAGGTAAACAACCACCTAGAGGATTTACTTTTTCTTGGCGATACAATTCCATCGTAGCTTGGCTAATTTTTGCCTTATCATCACCATAACGTTCTCGTAAAGCCATTAACTTAGGTTGTAATTTACGCATAGCAGCCATCGATTTATAACTCGTCGCTGATAAACGATAAAATCCTAGCTTAATCAACATAGTAACCATAACAATAGACCAACCCCAGTTACCTAATGCTGAATAAATAAATTTCATTAAAGAAAATAACATGGATGATAAAAACCATAACCAACCATAGTCAACCGTTTGATCTAGCCCAGGAGCAATAGCGCTTAATGTGTTTGTAATTTCAGGGCCTATATACAAACGTGAACTAATCTGGGCAGTCTTACCAGGATCAGCAATAATCGGCTCACTAACAGCACCTATTGTATAACTACCATCCTCCGAATGAGTATAAAATCGACTTTTACTATCTATGGTAGGTATCCAAGCTGTTAAAAAATAATGTTGCTGCATGGCGAACCAACCACTTTTAACGTCAACATCAAGGTTATGTTTACTCATATCTTTAAAATCAACTTTTTTATAGCGATGTTGTCCTGGATTGGAATAAGATGCTCCTGTATAAGAACCTATATGAAACATACTAGATTTGTCTTCTTGCGGTGAACTACGAAACAATTGGGTATTCATATACCCTTTCCATAAAGAAGAACTATCATTTGTTAACAAATAACGAATATCAATCAAGTAACTTCCCTTTGAGAATATAAATTCCTTATTGACTGTCAAACCATCTAATGACTTACCTGTTAAAGTTACTGTCAATTTATCCTGTCCATCAGATAAACTATACCTAGGTTTTGTTGTGGTATATTCAAAATTAATATTATTGATCGTTTCATCAGTTACTTGAAACAAACTACTATTGGCAAGATAACGCTCCGAACTGTTATTTTGTAATAAAGCAAATGGTTGGTTTTTGTTATCAACACTAACAGGGTAATGTAATAACTTAGCTTCAACAATATCACCATGTTGCAAGCTAATACCTAAATCAAGGACATCTGTTTTAACGTAGACTATCTTCGCCTTGCCATCAGCTGTATGGATGGAACTGTTTTCATCATCTACTGACAAATGAGTATTTTTAGTAGGTGACATTTCTGGTAATACACGCACTCGATCACTATGAATCGTTTGAAGTGAGTCTTTATTATTGTCTACTTGAGCAAATGGATGTTCTATCTGCCAGCTATTCCAAAGCGAATAAATGATTAGTGCCAAAGCTGCATACAAAAAAAAGCGTCTATTATCCATTAATCTTTCTCATTATAAGGTGGTTCATGTTTAGGCAAAACGGGATCGTATCCACCCTGACACCAGGGTTGACATCGAGCCAAACGATGAATAATAAACCATAACCCCCTCCATACACCATGAATTTTTATTACTTGTACAGCATATTCTGAACAACTAGGATAAAATCGACATCTTGGCTGGAGTACAGGGCTAATCACTATTTGATAAAACTTGATGGGAAAACAAACTAACTCTCGCATAAGATCGATAATTTTTTCCATGAGTTATCCATATTGGCAATTATTATCGGATTTTCCGTCATTAATGTGTGTTTTTTAGCCATAATAACAATATCGACAGGCGGTAATTTATTGGCTCGAAAGGTTTCACGTAAAAGTCGTTTAATGCGATTGCGGTCATGGGCTTTGGGAATCATTCTTTTAGATATAGCTAAACCAAGCCTAGCATGACCTACAGCATTTATTCTATATAATATAGTAAATTCAGGATTAAAAACTTTATTGGCTTTTTGAAACACTCGATCAAAATCATTTTTGATTAATAATCGGCGTGATTTGTCAAAAGAACACAATTTAGGCTGATAACCTTTTTCGGCCCTTTGCTCTACGACGCTTAATAACTAAACGTCCTGCTCGCGTAGCCATACGCTCACGAAAACCGTGATCACGTTTCCGTTTTAGGTTACTGGGTTGAAATGTACGTTTCATGATAAACCTATAATTGATTTTCAAAGACCGATAATGATAGAAAAAATTATATCTACTGTCAAACTTCTTATGTGATTAACACATAAGTAAATTTTTAATGTTCGTTTTTTATTAAAATAATATTATTTAAAGAATTTAATTTATACTTATTATTAGGATTAAAATACTTGGTGATAAGTTTATATTAATTAATAAAAACAAAAACTTACGTATATTTTTTTATGTATAAAAGTACTATGACTGTTAGGTATAATTAAGTTTATTTTCACTTAATCATCTTATCGTTCAATATTATTCACTAATAATGGTACTGGTTAATATCATCTTATCCACAGGTTAACAGCGCTCCCAAATTTAAAATTCTTTATCTAACTTCAACGAAAAAACAGGCTAGCACGAGTTTAACGATCCATTATTTCTTCTGAACGTTTCTCTAAAAACCAAGCTGACCAGCGCAATTAGGGGACATAGACACCTTCCTAGAGACATTGCTTTCTAATTTCAATAATAGCTTAGACAAACGAATGAAGCGCTTATCTCAGGTGATTGGTAAAAATTATCTACGCATTTATAAATTAATTATATATAATCGAAGCAGTAGATCACCTTAACTATTCTATACGTTTGGATTATCTTGATTGTTCACCGTATCACAATTATGAGTAGCTATCTTGGCTTTATTGTATAAATAACTTAGTTAATTTAAATCTTTGTTAAAAATCATTGATTTACATAGGAGTTATCTGTGTCAACTAATGTTTGGCAGGAATGTTTAGCTGTACTCAAAGAAGAATATCCCGCGCAGCAATTCCATACTTGGTTGCGCCCTTTGCAAGCCGAAATTGATCAGCATTCGTTAACTTTGTTTGCACCTAATCATTTTGTAGTTGAATGGGTAAAGAAAAATTTTTATTCACGCATCAAAGAGTTAGTTAACCAGTTAGGTGCTGATGAAATTAAAGTTGTTTCTATTGAGATAGGAAGTAAGGTTAGCATAGTTAATGATGCTAAAAAAAAATCTTCCAGCGATGCGGTAGATCCTAAATTATCTTCTAAAAAGTCAGCAGATCATTACAAGAACAGTTATCTTAACAAAAAATTATTATTTGATAATTTTGTTGAAGGAAACTCAAATCAACTAGCTAGAGCAGCGTCTTTGCAAGTAGCTGAACGGCCTGGCGATGGTTACAATCCTCTTTTCATTTATGGAGGTGTTGGTTTAGGTAAAACTCATTTAATGCATGCTATTGGTAATACTATTTTAAAGAATAATCCGGAAGCAAAGGTTCTTTATTTACATTCAGAACGTTTTGTAGCTGATATGGTTAAGGCTTTACAGACCAATTCAATTAATGAATTTAAGCGATTTTATCGCTCATTAAATGCTTTATTGATTGACGATATCCAATTTTTTGCTGGCAAAGATCGTTCTCAGGAAGAATTTTTCCATACCTTCAATGCGCTATTAGAGGGGCAACAACAAATAATTCTTACTAGCGATCGTTATCCAAAGGAAATCGAAGGTGTTGAAGAGCGATTGAAATCTCGTTTTGGTTGGGGTTTGACTGTAGCAGTAGAACCACCTGAATTAGAAACACGTGTTGCAATTTTGATTAGTAAGGCCGAACTATCCAATGTAGAACTACCTTACGAAGTAGCCTTTTTCATTGCTAAACGAATTCGCTCCAACGTACGTGAGTTAGAAGGCGCCTTACGTCGAGTGATTGCTAATGCTCATTTTACTGGGAAGCCTATTACAATTGAGTTTGTTAATGAGGCCTTGCGAGACTTGCTTGCTTTACAGGATCGACTGATTACTATTGAAAATATACAGAAGACTGTTGCTGATTATTATAAGGTTAAAGTAGCCGATTTGTTATCAAAGCGACGTAGTCGTTCGATTGCACGTCCTAGGCAAATGGCTATGACCTTAGCAAAAGAGCTAACTAACCATAGTTTACCTGAAATAGGTGATCATTTTGGTGGGCGTGACCATACAACAGTTATCCATGCCTGCCGAAAAGTAAAAGAATTGATAGTTGAAGCTGCTGATTTCGCAGAAGATTATAAGAATTTAATGAGAACTTTATCGTCATAACTTACAGTATATTTTTGATTTAAGATATAATTTGAAATTAACTCTCTATTTTAATAGTAAATCGAGACAATCTTATGTTTGAATTGACTCTTGCTAAAGACCTTTTGCTGACACCTTTGTTGACTGTAGCTGGAGCTATTGATAAAAAGCAGCATTTACCGATATTAGCTAATATTTTAGTTAAACTTAAGGATAATAAACTCTGGCTGACAGCTACTGATTTAGAAATACAGATTTCTTTTTGTGTTGATTGTAATGAAAGTAGTAATGGTGGTGTTGTTACTGTTCCTGCAAAAAAAATAGTGGATATTATTCGTTCTCTTGATGATAACACCTATCCTAAAATTAAGTATAACAACGGTGTTGTCACTATCTCTGAAGGTCGTAGCACGTTTAAGTTGACAACATTACCAGGTGATAATTATCCAGTAAGTGATGATGAATCTAGTGAATTTGAATTTACTTTATCAAGAAAAAACTTAATTAATCTTTTACAGTCAACTCATTTTGCTATGTCTCAGCAAGATGTTCGTATCTATCTTAATGGTTTGTTATTAGAAATAGATACTCAATCTATTACAGCAGTTGCCACTGATGGACATAGAATGGCTATATGTAAGTTTCCATGTTCAGGACTTAATGCACTTCAGCGTTTACTCATTCCTAGAAAAGGAGTTCTTGAGCTTTTGCGTTTACTTAATAATATTAGTGACGAAGTGATTACCTTATCTGCTGGTAAAAGCCATCTCAAACTTACGACTACCCATTATGTTTTTTCATCGAAACTAATTGAAGCTAGATTTCCTCCTTATGCAAAAGTTATTCCACGCAACCAAGATAAACAGGTTATTATTGATAGAGAACAATTGCGTCGTTCGTTGTCTCGTATCACTATTTTGGCGCATGAAAAATTTCGTGCTGTATTGTTACAAATTCAAGAAAATCTTTTAACATTAATTGCTAATAATCAGGAACAGGAAGAAGCCGTTGAATCTCTAGTTGCAGAGACATCTGGTGATGAGCTAAAAATTGGTATTAACGCCAATTATTTATTAGATGTTTTGAACCATCTTCCAGAAGGGCCTTTGCGATTATCATTATCAAACACTGAAACTAGTATCATGGTTGAGTCACTTGCGGATGATTTTTATCAATATATTATCATGCCAATGAAAATATGATTTTAGCTGATTTGCATATTCATGCATTGCGTAATATCAGTACTGCACGTCTTCAGCTGCATCCTCATTGCAATTTGTTTGTTGGTCCAAATGGATCGGGTAAGACATCATTGTTAGAGTCTATATATTTATTGAGTACGGGGCGTTCATTTAGAACGCATGAAGTATCACCTTTGATTTCCCACGAACATGATAGGTTAACTGTTTTTGGTTCGATGACTGATGAGCAAACGATTAGTGTTCAAAAACTTAAGTCTGGTTCTACTACGGTTAGAATTAATCGACAGTCTTGCTTAAACAGCAGTGAACTAGCCTATTTTTTTCCTTCTCAAATATGCTATCAGGATATCTTTCAAATTATTGATTCTGGACCTGCTATTCGTCGATCCATGCTTGATTGGGGTTTGTTTCACGTGGAACCTAGTTATCATAAACTTTGGCAAGATTTTAAACGAGTACTAAAGCAACGAAATGCTTTGTTAAAAAGAAAAACTAATATATCTGAATTGACCCCTTGGAATCATTTGTTTGTTACGTTAGCTGAACAATTAGATTTATTACGAACAAACTATATCAGTAATTTAAAAACTGTATTTAATGAAACGTTGTCTAATTTAAGTCAGTTGAGCTGTAGTATTACCTATTATAAAGGATGGGATAAGAAGGAATCTGGTAAATCACTATCGACTACCTTGCTTGACTGTTATGATAGTGATTTACAAAGACAGTACAGTCAATATGGTCCTCATCAGGCAGATATACTTTTTTATAGTACGGATTTCAAGGCCAAACAAATTTTATCAAGAGGACAGCAAAAAATTATTTTAATAGCGTTAAAATTAGCCCAGACTCGGTTGCTTAATAAACCATGTATTTATTTATTAGATGATATAGCTTCTGAATTAGATCATGTACATTTGCAGAGATTTTTAGCCTATATGTTCGAACAGCCGTATCAATTTATATTAACGGCGATACAGCCAACTATACTAGATTATTTAAAAAATTTACCGCATGCTTCTTTTACAGTCGAACATGGTATGTTTCACGTGAAACAAGCAACCTAGCCATCAATCATACAACAAATGCTCTAGATTGCCTCATACCAATGGTTGATTATCTTGCTTGCTAGTGGTTAATCGATGGTGCATGAACTTTTTAATAGATAATGAGTAGATATTAGCTAATGATACAATAGTTTTAGGAGATTGAGAGCCATTGTCTTAAGTAAAGAAGCATTAGCAGTTGCATTTCCAATGCTTTGAACACCATGCCTCTTCATTAAAGCTAACATCAAGAGACCCATATGCGCTCTCTACTTGCCAATGCTCGCGAATCGCTTATGCAATGTGATTAATTCCCTGTGCATTTACGCTGCAAATGAAATAACGGTCTTCCATACGGGTTTCTTTCATAATTACTACTTCCAAAAAATAGTAATAGATCAATTAGTTAGTTATTTTTCAATAGTTTTTTATGGAATTTAGATGCAATTGCCCTGTATCTAAGGTGGTGCATGTTAACCAGTTTATAAATCTGCTATAATCGATGTAATTTTTGTTCCTAATTATGGTAACGAGGTATGTTATATGAGCGTTGATACAAGTTATGATTCAACGAATATTAAAGTTTTAAAAGGTTTAGATGCCGTACGCAAACGTCCAGGAATGTATATTGGAGATACAGATGATGGTACAGGTTTGCATCATATGGTTTTTGAAGTCGTAGATAATTCCATTGATGAAGCCTTAGCTGGATATTGTCACGAAATCAACGTAACAATCCACGTCAATGAATCGATAACAGTTAAAGATGACGGTCGTGGCATACCTGTAGATATTCATAAAGAAGAAGGTCGATCTGCAGCCGAAGTAATCATGACTATACTACATGCAGGAGGTAAATTTGATGATAACTCTTACAAAGTATCAGGAGGCTTGCATGGAGTTGGTGTATCTGTAGTCAATGCATTATCTGATGAATTACATTTACAAATTTGTCGCTATGGAAAAATTTATGAACAGCATTATCGTAATGGCGTGCCAGATGCACCTTTAACGATTACAGGAGAAGCTGATAAAACTGGAACGCAAATTTGGTTCAAACCGAGCGCAAATACGTTTAGTAATATTGAATTCCATTATGAAATACTAGCTAAGCGTTTGCGTGAATTATCTTTTCTCAACTCAGGTGTTTGCATACATTTAAAAGATGAACGCTCCGACAAACAAGATACCTTTTGTTATGAAGGTGGAATTAAAGCATTCGTTGAGCATCTCAATAGAAACAAAACTGTAATTATTCCTATCGTATTTTCTATGACAGGTGAAAGAGATAATATTGCAGTAGAATTATCGATGCAGTGGAATGATTCTTATCAAGAAAATTTATATTGTTTCACAAATAATATTCCACAGCGCGATGGTGGTACGCATTTAGCGGGTTTTCGCAGTGCACTAACGCGTACTTTAAATAATTATATTGAAAGCGAAGGCTACGCCAAAAAAGCTAAGATAGCAACGACTGGAGATGATGCAAGAGAAGGTTTAACAGCTGTTTTATCAGTAAAAGTACCGGATCCAAAATTCTCATCACAAACAAAAGATAAATTAGTTTCTTCGGAAGTTAAAAGTGTAGTCGAGTCATTAGTAGCAGAAAAATTTAGTGATTTTCTACTAGAAAATCCTGCTATTGCTAAAAGTATTGTAGGTAAAATGATTGATGCTGCAAGAGCTCGTGAGGCAGCAAGGCGTGCGCGTGATATGACCCGACGAAAGGGTGCATTAGATATTGCTGGCTTACCAGGTAAATTAGCTGATTGCCAAGAAAAAGATCCAGCTTTATCAGAGTTATACATTGTAGAGGGTGATTCTGCTGGTGGGTCAGCAAAACAAGGTCGTGATAGAAAATTTCAAGCAATATTGCCTCTAAAAGGAAAAATACTAAACGTTGAAAAGGCAAGATTTGACAAAATGCTATCATCACAAGAAGTAGCAACACTCATTACTGCCCTTGGTTGTGGTATTGGACCCGATGAATATAATCCCGACAAAGTAAGATATCACCGCATTATTATTATGACTGATGCAGATGTCGATGGCTCTCATATTCGTACTTTATTATTAACTTTTTTTTATAGACAAACACGTGAACTGATTGAAAGAGGTTATATATACATTGCACAGCCTCCATTATATAAGGTTAAACAGGGTAAGCAAGAACATTATGTTAAAGATGATGATTCATTGTATGTTCATTTAACTAGAAGTGCTCTTGATAATGCTGAGCTTTATCCCTCAAAAGAAGCGCCGGCGATTACAGCATCAGCTTTAGAACAGCTTGTATTCGACTTCCGTCGTGTTGAGAAAATTATTAAGCGTTATTCACGAAGATATAATCCATCCATTATGCATACAATAGCTTATTTGCCTGGATTAGCAGTTGATTCATTTATTAACGAAGCGTTAGTAAAAAATTGGATTACCATGTTAGATATAAATTTAAAAAAGCTTAATGATAATTCTCAATCTTTCAGCGTTGATATTATTCATAATTCGGATACAGGATATTATTTGCCGAAGGTTAATATTTTTCAAAATGGAACTGAATCGTCTTTTATTATGGGTACCGATTTATTTTTCTCAAAAGACTATCGAGAATTAGTAGCCCTTGGCTCAAAATTAAATCAATTACTTGATCAGGGTGCATATATTAAGCGCGGTGATAAAACTAAGGCCATCGATAATTTCGAACAAGCATTAGCTTGGTTAATGGATGAGGCAAAGCGTGGACAAACTATTCAGCGCTATAAAGGTCTAGGAGAGATGAATCCCAATCAATTATGGGAAACAACAATGGATCCTAATGTAAGACATATGTTACAAGTTAATATAGAAGACGCAGTTGCAGCTGATGAAATTTTTACTACGTTAATGGGGGATCAGGTTGAGCCACGGAGAGACTTTATAGAGGCTAATGCCTTAACTGCTGAAAATATCGACATATAGATATCAGGGGTTTATATTCTTGTTATCATTTACGAATGAATAGTGTGAAAATTTATTACAACTAATATTGGTAATAAATTCTTCGACGTTAGCTATGATTCCTAGTCCCTTTGTTTGCCTCGAGGCGCGTGCCTAGCATGCGTCTCCAATGAATTTCTAAGCGGCTAACATCAGTTGTTCAATCAAATCATTCTTTCTTCTGAGCTTGCATATCAATCAACCTGATATTCAGACTGTTGAAACAGGCTTGACCCCTTTGAACAATCTATTGATTGCCATAATTGGGATAAATTATGATGCCTAGAGTCCCTTTCCCTGTGAGCACCGTTATTTCATGCTTGTTAAAGGCCGTCAGAGAAATCAAGGCAAATAGCCCCATTTATAGAGGCGTTGTTCTGGCGATGGCTTTTTTTGACGATTATCGTTGCTTTTCAATTTCAATGATTACATAAAAAAAGAAGGAAGCGCTTATCACTGATGATTGGGAACAATTATCTTTATTGGCTCGTTGAAATAAGGTTTAGTCTTTTTTCTGTTCAGGCTCCAACCCTGCGAGAGGTATGCTTCTCCAAGCGAATGGATTAGGTAAAGATAGTTAATGTCAAGAGAATAAAACAATTGATCATCTGTAATAGATAATAGGTTGATTGTATTTATAAATTTTATACATTGGTTATCGGATAAGGCTCCGCATCCATGCGGATAGAAAATCCTTTAGTGAATTGACATCATGTCTGACATATCCCTGTCTTCCATGTTCTAAGTATAAACCATTTGCTGTTTTTGTCTTCTCTAATATCTCCTATTATTTTGTAAGATATCTCTCAATATGATTTATGATTTTTCTTGTATCTATAAATTAAAACATAATTATCATAAACCTAGAAAACGCAGTTGAAATTTGAGATATTTCGTCAACTTATTGATTCTCTAGG
>JBMLTO010000084.1:0-18274 GCA_049239925.1 Legionella sp.
TATTCCTGATTGAGCGTGCCCAGTCATTCGTCTTTTTGAGTTTCTGACTGAGTCGGTTGCCGATTGTCTTCAGCTCCTCAGGGCGAACGGTCCTGGGAATAATAGCTAAAGTCGAGGAAGATAGGTTTGATAGAAAAAACCCATCTGCTATACTTAATGCACAAACAAGAACAAATATGACTCAAAACAAGACCGATCAATTGAATTAAAAGGATATAATCATGCATACCAAGAAAATTAATATTTATTTACCAATTCCATCCGTTAAAACTTTATCATTAGGTGGCGGTGGAGCTAGAGGTTCGGTCTACGGCCCAGTCATACAACATTTACAAGATAACCAAATACTATCTAGCGTCGAAGAAGTATATGGTGTTTCAGCCGGAGCAATCACTGCAAATTTGTTAGCGTATGGAGCAACTGGAGAAGAAATTACGCAACTAACTAATCAAACAAATTTTAAAACACTACTAAAAGAAAAAAGTATATTTAGTGGGGGCAAAGGCATTTTCTACACAGCAAGGCTGAAAGAAATGGTCGAACAACAAGGTAAAAATTTGTTCTTATCGAGAATCCATGAAGCTAAACTGCTCTGCCAAGAAAAAGAGAAGATAGCTCAACCCAACGAACAACAAATGAACTACAATCATTTACTTGATCAACTCAACGCATTAGAACAGCGAAGCTCAACTATCAAATTCGGAGATTTAGAACAATTAAGAGCCATCTATGCTGCATTAGGCGACCCTAATAAATTGAAATCGCTTGCAGTATTAGCAGTCAGCACTCCGCAAGGAGAGCCATACCTATTTTCAGCTAAAACCTATCCAGACGTTACCATCGCAGATGCTGTCGTTGCTTCTTGTGCAATACCCCCGGTATTTAAAGCCCATCAGGTCACCATCAATGACCAAAAACAACAATTTATGGATGGCGGACTATATCGAAGCTTACTAGACCCCGGTCATCAAATAAATTTTAAATCCGAACTTGAAAAACGTTTGGATAGTATGGAATTACTCTTGCTACCCAGTCAATTATCAACAACAAAGAATTTTATGTTTAATTTATTTTCTGGTGAGGGCAGCTCCAATGCCCATATTTATGGAAAACCCAAGTCCCTCGGTTTCTTTTTTGTGATTATTGGTTATTTAGCAAAATTTTTCTTTGGTGCCAATGGGATTCGTGGTCGCTACGAAATGCAACAGAGCGTTAAAGAATATGGCCATAACGTTGTATCCATGGATGTGGACATTTCACCCAATGATTTTGGTGTTTCTTTACCAAAAAAAGAAGCGGCAGGTAAAAAAGCAGTCACCAGCATCAAAGAATATTTGCAAGACAGAAGACAACCTGAACATCGCTATATGTTACAAGGAGAACCTACTGTATGTTTATATGAAGTACCTCTAGCGCAATTTGATCAAGCAGTCGAAGAAATAAAGCAAACGATATCTGATGAATTAAAACAACCAAAGGTAGAACAAAACGCACGTGGCCAAGATTTAAAAAATGAACTTCATTCACTCGAACAATATGCTTCAATAATCAAGACTCAACGTGAGCAACAAAGTCTATTAGAACCGAAAATCAATACGCTCATAAGCAAAATGTTGGTTCAATCAGACGATACAGCCACATTAACAACCAATATTGCTGCATTGCAAGAACTGATGCAACAATATCTGCAGCATCCCACAGGAATAAATGACGCAAACGGAGACATTTCTAAGATCAACCACGAACGACTACAAAATGGAATAAAACAGCAGCTCACTCAGTTGCAGTCATTAGTGAAGGATCACCCGATTAACACTGATGATTATCCTTTAGTTTTCGCAAAAAACGATACGCATACCCATCGAATGAACTAAGGAAAATTAATCGATCCTGAGGAAAAGTGAACATACGTTTCCTCGGGAATGATATACCTATCCATTGGATTGTCACTATTACCAGCATATTAGATTCTTATCTTGGCAAAAATCTAATACGGCCGTTAATTCAGAATCCTTATTTGAGTTTGACCAAGGCGTAAAAACGCAATCGATTGGCCACTAACATAATAAAAACATCATAAAACTACAAAAAATGGTCTAAAATTACAAAAAACGAACTGTTTTTAGGGTTTTATTATGGACAAAAAAATAAAAATTAATTTTATTACCGAAGATGAACTTAACTCATTCTATCATTCAAATGTAAATTCTGTATTCGAGCCTACGAAAAGAATGATTATTAATCATGTTTTAAATACGATCCAACAGAAATTTAGTCATCAATTTTCGCAGTATATCAACAGATTCCATCATGCATTGAACGAGTACAACCAATGTTCAGATGATCAAGCAATGCTAGCATTAGGAAAAATGCAAGCTGAATTACGTGAATTTAAAGAATATTATACCCAAAAAATACAGGAAATTCTAAATAAAACCGTGATAACTTCTGTAGATATTCAACCCGTACTGGTTGAGTTTGAAAAAAAAATTAGCAACATCGTCCAGGAACGTCAGAATAAAATATCTGAAGCCTATCACACATTACAAAATCGAGAACGTGAGCTTTTTAAACAGTATAACGACATTTTAATATTCAAATCGAAGACTAGTGATGCTTCAATAATTCCAAATGATATTCTACGACATATAAAAAGCCAACAATCTAATTTAGCCCGAGAGATCTACCAATATCTAACAGGGAACATCAATGCAGAGCTGAATTATAAAGAACTAGCAAAAGAACCCATATTTGCTAGCTCACTTGGTAAGAAATATAAAAATTTAATTGAAAGTCTTGTGCATACAAGTCTTGATCAAAGAATTCATATCAACCAAGCTTATAGAAAACTGCAAGAACTCGAATGCCAAGCTACACTTGCTGAAAAATTGAATAGCTTTCAGACATCGGGTGAACATAATCAAATCGATAGCGATCTGGAAACAAATCTGGATAGAATAATTTCCAAAATGAATAAAACATTATTAGAAAAATTCGATCATCCATGTCACTTTTTAAGACAAGCGTTCCTACGACAAATTAAAGAGGAAATCAACCATTCTAAATCAGATAGAGATATTGTACTATGCTTGGACACATTTGATCAAACATTACAGCGACTGGAAACCACTTTGAGCAAAGCCCAAGAATTAGATTCGATAAACGCCAGATTTATGGAGAATCGGTCTTATCAGTCTCCTATCAAAGAAAGCAATATTGTAAAAACATTCGCAACCGAGTTGAATGCGGCCATACAAAACTCAGAACATTTATCTGACTTAAATCATCAATTAGACCAATTTAGCACAAAACTCTTATCAAAAGAAAACACATTGCAACAAGAACTTTCAATCAGTGAAAAATTTGCAGAGTACCGAGAACAAAGAAACCGTCTAATATCATTAGCACATAAAGAAACGTCGAATGAAATGGAGTATTTTTTATACAGTTGTGACCAACATTTAATGAAGGGAACTAATAGAATAGAATTACTTGAGAGCATGAATAGCACTATAAACCGTATGACAACACTTGTTGACACTTTAGAATCTAGATCGGGTCAATATGCTTTAGCTAAACAGATCCTAAAGTCATCGCGGCTTGGTGTGAATGATAAAGAAATGAATAAATTTCTATTGGATTGCGAGAAAAAAATAATACAAAATGCCAGTAAAGAGACAAATACCAAAGCTAGCACCTCCCTGGCAACTGATCAAATCATAAATGAGATGAACCAAATAGGCTCAAAACTAGCCAGCAAAGAATACACTGATTTTACTAGATTACTGAACCAACTTGGATACACTAAAGCAGAAACAATAAAACAATTATTTTCCGCAATACCGGTAGAAGAACGTCTCAATTTATTAGAATCTAAACACCCAGCCGTATCCAAGTTTATAAAAAAAGTTGATTCATACAAAGAACTTACAACACAAACAATAACATTTTTTAAAAATCTTAAAAATCAAAATCAAGAGATAAAAAAAATTAATCAATCAAATGATCACGATGCCTCTACGACCAAGATACCTAATGGACGTCCTTGATAGCTAATCAGGCTTATTGATAGGCATTCATTGGTCATCGATCACGTATGCTAGGATAAATGAATACAGACGAAGCAGTCGCACATTATGAACATTGAGCTAAATCAAGCTGATGTCCAAAGAAAAGGATCAGACCTATGGCAATGACTAGCCGCTGGAAGGAACTATACGATTAACTTGATAATAAACAGAAGCCTTCGAGCGACAACCCCCACAACTAGCTTTACAATCACGATTATCTTCACAAATATGGATAACCCCTTTTTTCACCCAAATTGTCAGCATAGGAATTAACGCTTGTTCATCTATTCTAAACTCACGCATTAGTTGCTCGATCGTTACAATTTGTTGTTGTTGAATAAACTTACGAATTTTTAAGAGCATGATGCCTCCCAAACCAATCATATTTTGCAAGCAAAATTAAAATCATGATTGCTGATAAAATAAGCATGGAAACATAAAAAGAAATGACTAAGCTTTGTAAGGGGTGAACTGCAAATCGAGCCAATTGATAAAATAAAACGGCAGTTGAGTAAGCAACTATCAATGACCATGCGATTGAAAACCACATGACACGTACATGCGCTTCTTGCTTAATAGCAGCAACCGTCGAGACACAGGGAATGTACAATAAAACAAATAGTAAATAAGCATAGGCGCCAACTTGACCATCAAAATGACGAGAAAGAATTGTATATGGAGTATCGGAGGATAAACGATCAACCAATGGATGAAATATAACCTGATATAAATGAATAAAATTTTGTGGTATCGACTGTAATGCTGTAGCTAATGCTCCCCAATAATCAAACTCCGCAGGAACGGTTGTTATGATCCCATTTAGTTGGGAATAAAGGGTATTGAGAGTTCCAACGACTACTTCTTTTGCTAGCAAACCAGTCAACAGACCTACTGCGGCTGGCCAGTTATCTTGTTCCAATCCCATCGGTGAAAATAAAGGCGTGATCATACGACCAATGTATGATAGCCAAGTGTTGACAGCAACAGTGCCATGACTCATATCACTTTGAATGGTTAACGCATTTATGCTCCCTAAAATAATACAAGCAGGAATAATCAGCTTCCCTGCTCGCACGATAAAATAACGTAATCTTATCGCTGTTTCTTTAATCAAACGCTTTAGAGAAGGTCTGTGATAAGCTGGAAGCTCAAGAATTAATGGCGTACAATCACCACGAAGTAATGTTTTGCGCAATAATATCCCCGTCAACACAGCCATTAGTATTCCGATAATATAAAGTGAAAAAACTATATTTTGTCCACCTATAGGAAAAAAGGCAGCCACAAAAACTGCATAAATAGCCAAACGAGCACTGCAAGACATAAAGGGGCTCATGATGATGGTTAATAACCTATCTCGTTCAGAATCGAGTGTTCGTGCAGCCATGATTGCAGGAACATTACATCCAAACCCTACAATCATGGGCACAAAAGATTTACCAGGCAATCCTAGCATGCGCATTATTTTATCCATCACAAACGCAGCACGAGCCATGTATCCTGATGATTCTAATAATGAAAGAAAAAAATACATCGCAGAAATCACCGGAATAAACGTTAAGGTAGTATTAATTCCTTTACCAATGCCATCGGCACAAATAATTAATACCCATGAAGGAGCTGATATCTGTTGCAAAATATCGCGAGTGGCTTTTACAAATACTGTTTCAGTGGTGATATTAAAAAAATCCTGAAAGGCACCACCGACATTAATCGCAAATAAAAACATCAAGTACATCACTGTAAAAAACAAGGGCAATGCTAACCACCGATGCAAAACAATACGATCAATTTTAGCCGTCAAACTATCGCTGACATCGGAGCACTTCTTCTGCACTTTTGTAACAATCTGGTGAACAGCGCTATACCTTGCATCAGCCAAGAGAACATCGACGTCTGCTAGATCATTCGCAACGAATGATGCAACAACACTATCATCAGACTGACACAGCAAATCATCACCCTCTAAATGTCTAAGCGCAAAAAACCGAGCTTCTGTTTCATGCAATCCTTTTGATATGAGCTGGTTTTTAAGAGTATCTAACAATCCACTAATTTCTGCAGTGAAAGAATAATCAATTAGCGCAGGTATCGCTACATCATGCGTTAACCATGGCAGCAATTTATCCAAACCTAATTGACGATTTGCTTGTATCTCCACCACCGGACAATTTAAAAGCTGCGATAAAGCGTTTCCATCAATCTCTATCCCCCGCTGCTTAGCAATATCTGTCATATTAAGAGCAATAATCAACGGCTTTTGCAGTTCCAATAATTGGCTTGTTAGATACAAGTGACGCTCTAGATGACAAGCATCTATGACATTAATTATTAAGTCAAAATGACCTTCAACAATTTCTAATGTACTAATTTGTTCGTCGCGAGCCGTATGATCTTTCGTGCAAGTTAATGAATATATTCCTGGTAAATCAACGAGTTGCATCTTTAAATTTCCTAGACAGAACTCGCCAATTTTTTTATCTACTGTTACCCCTGCCCAATTACCAACACGTTGATGGCTACCCGTCAGTGCATTGAACAGCGTCGTTTTACCACAATTGGGATTACCAATCATCACAATATGTTTCATACTCGTTCCCAACACAAGTCACACGCCTCTTCTTTACGCAATCCTAGGGACGTACCACGAACGTCTACTTGTATTGGGCATCCGAGTGGGGCAATACGAATGATTGAGAGTTCAGTACCACAAGTTAAGCCTAACGATAGCAACTTACGACGATAGTAAGAATTGGTTTTACCAAAACTGACTAGGCGAACTCGCTCACCTTGAACTAACTCATCGATAGAAATCATGACCCACCAACTCCAATAAAAGTACAAGTTTAACACAAATGCTAGCGAGAATCATTCTCATTTTAGCATCGTATCACTGCTCAGGCATGAACAAAAATTTGGAATATAACCATCGCTCATCAACTACTAGGCGAGCTAAGAGGTTCCTAAGATACGTGTGCGATGACGATGAAGATAATCATTAGATTGCATTTCTTGTAATCGACTCATAGTGCGCTGAAATGAGACATGGGTTGCCACGTTCCTACATAACTCCTCGAGCGGAGCTTCTGCAGAAATAACTAACATCACACCATTATCGTACAGAACATCAATAAGATTAGTCAGCAAAACTAATACGACCGTATCAGTCAGTTGTAATATGGGTATATTGCTAATAAAAATTGTATGGAACCGCTCTGCCAATTCGAGGTAATCCAACTGGCTACGCGGTAAACTACACAGGGTTTTGAATTCAAACCATGCGGCATGTTCACTACATTTTAAGCAATGGATTCGACGATTCTGGATAACCAAATCGACATTATCAATAAAACTGGAGCTTATGGTAAGAAATTGCTGCGTCAATGCTAATTCGCTCAACTCATCGGCGGGGAAAAGATAGGATTGTTGTAATGCCGTGCGTCCTAAGCGGTAATCTTGGCTGTTATTCAATGTCAAAATTTCACAATTAGATTTGATGAGCTCAATTGCCGGTAAGAAGCTAGCACGCTGTAGGCCATGAAGGTATAAGTTATCAGGAGGGGTATTTGAACTGAATACAAGCACAACATTATGTGTTAATAAAGCAGCCAACAGCTTAAAAAGTATCATTGCATCGGTGATATCGTTCACTAAAAATTCATCTAAGAATAATACACGGGCTGCTTTAGAAATATTGGCAGCAACCGTCAATAAAGGATCCTGTTGCCCTTGTAACTGTTGAAGATGTAAATGAACTTGTTGCATAAAATGATGAAAATGAAAACGTAACTTGGGTAGCTCTGCTACATTTTGAAAGAATAGATCCAATAAAAAAGTTTTCCCCGCTCCAATTGAGCCATACAAATAAATACCTGAAATTTGTTTCTTTTTTTTAAACCCAAACCATGTTGATGAATTTGAAACCAAATCATCCCTCAAACGCTGTAAAGAAGACAGGACTGTATACTGCAAAGGATCTTCTATTATTTCTTTGCGACTGACAGCTAAGCGATAGACTTCTTTTAATTGCATATTAGCTTTACCTGATCACGAATACTATCAATCAGTCTTGATTTAAGTTCAGTTAATCTTCCATGAAAAAAATGGCCGGTCTGTTGAAAACGCAACAAGGTCATTGGTTTTTGAATACTAGCAACAAAATCAAGAACCTTTATCTCTGGAACCACATCATCAATATCTCCTTGAGCAACAATCCATGGAGAAGGTACTGAATCAAACTCCTGGTAATCATAGTGAGTCACTGCCGGAGCAACCGTTAATAATAATTGATGTGGATGCTGAGCAGCCACACGATATGCAACGTAGGAGCCGAACGAAAATCCGGCAAAAATAAAATGGTTGATTGCTGTTTTAGTCTGTATCTCTTTTACCAAAGATAGCATATCTTCACTTTCTCCAATCCCATGATCATATATGCCTTCCGATTGACCAACGCCTCTAAAGTTAAACCGTATAGAGGGAATATTTAACTCTTTAAACACCTTAACCAGAGTGGTTACCACCTTATTATTCATAGTGCCACCCTGTTGTGAATGCGGATGTCCAATAATAGCAAACATCATTTTCGGCGAAGAATCGGGTACTGATAATACAGCCTCCAGCGCTCCCACATTGCCATTAAATATAAAGGGATGCTCACCTGCGGTAACTAATTTTTCAATTGGTAACATATGATTCTCATAATAACACTCACCGACATAGAAAAGCCAATCTGTTTATAAAAACAGCAATTCTATCATTTACCTATGCACAGTGATTAGGATTTAGGATTTAAGATTGTTCAAACATTATCAGGACTCAGGAAAAAACCCAAGTTCAAAGCAAAAAATATTTATTATCAGCGTAAAATAGTGAGGTCAGTTCTCAACTTTAGCCATTTTTCCCAGGACCGTTCGCCCTGAGGAGCGTGCGTAGCACGCGTCTCGAAGGGCTTTCTAGGCAGCTAAAGTGGGCTGAACAATCAAAGAATGGATGCTTTCTTTTGAGCATTTGTGTCAATCAAGCTGATTTTCAGACGTTGAATAATACTTATTTGACCCACATGACATCAGAGAAAGTCGAGAAATACGGGACTGTTGTATCTAAAAGTATTGATCGATGATACCTTACTGCTGATTGGACTTCCGAATTGTACGCTCAGGGTAAAAAAAAGTATTCTGTTGAAACACCAGACGGTCGAAAGGAGGCAAGAGAGCGTGTTAAAGTTGAACATGCCCTTGCATCTATCTGTAATCGCAAGGGAACTAGAGCTCGATATGCTGGATTAAGGCTAAATGAATACGATTTAAACAGAACTGCCATGGTTACTAATTTACACATGGCACTAAATCTTGCTGCGTAAATTTAAATCATTTGGCGCCCTAGTAGTAAACACACAAATTTTTGTTGTATTTAATCCATTTTCCGCAAGTGATGTCTATAATAATTTTCTGTTTTGATTATACTTAATAACAGAGAGCATTTAATTCAAGTAAAGCGATTGCTTAACGAGCCCAGTAGCCAGCGGCTCAATGGTGCAATCTACTCAGGAAAAATATGGAGATGGCGATGAAGATACATGATTTCAAAAAGAAAAAAGAGCTAGGCTCCAAAATAAGCATGCTAACTTGTTATGACTATCCATCGGCTTGCATGATCGCCACATCAAACCTTGACTGCGTATTGGTAGGAGACTCAGTTGCGATGGTGGTTCATGGATTTGAGAGCACAATCATGGCAACCATGGATATGATGGTCATGCATACAGCAGCAGTTGCTCGTGGAATTGGCAAAAAGTTCTTAGTCAGCGATTTGCCCTTTTTGTGTCACCGTATCTCGCGAGCAGAAAGCATCCGTCATGCAAAACAACTGCTTCAGGCTGGTGCTCATGCCATCAAGATAGAAGGCGCTGATGATGATGTCTGCCGCACCATATCTTATCTAGTAACATCAGGCATCCCAGTCATGGGACATATAGGACTTACGCCACAATCGATTCATCAACTGGGTGGCTATGTAGTGCAAGGCAAAGATCACGATACAGCAACGATTTTACTGGAACAAGCAACGGCACTCCAAGCAGCCGGATGCTTCGCGATTGTCATTGAATGCGTGCCTCATCTCGTCACCCAAGCAATTACGAACACTTTGAGTATTCCAACCATTGGTATCGGTGCAGGCATTGGAACAGATGGCCAAATTCTAGTTTGGCATGATGCTCTTGGCTTACAAACTAGCTTTAAACCACGCTTTATCAAACAATTTGCTCAAGGTAGTCATCAGTTAACTCAAGCTATCAATAACTACGTCGATGAAGTACAAACCCAACAATTTCCGACCCTTGAACATTCTTTTTAACAGCTTCAACTAGTGGAATTACCCGATGGAAATTTTTCAAAATATAAGCGATTGGCAACACATGAGAAAAACTTTACCGGCAAGCAATATGCTAGGCTTCATCCCTACAATGGGTAACCTACATGCCGGCCATGCATCACTAGTTAGCCGAAGCAAGCAGGAAAATGACTATACGTTAGCTAGCTTGTTTGTCAATCCTACACAATTTAATCAACGCGATGACTTCATTCATTACCCTCGCACCCTTGATAATGATTTGGCTTTACTAGAGGAGCATGGCGTTGACTTTTGTCTTCTTCCTGATGAAAACAGCATGTACTCAGACAACTACCGCTACCAAATTGTAGAAAAACAAAATGATCAACTCATGGAAGGTCGGAGTCGACCTGGGCATTTTACTGGTGTGCTAACGATCGTCATGAAGTTATTACACTTAGCTAGAGCCAATCGGGCCTATTTTGGCGAAAAAGACTATCAGCAATTGGAATTAATCCGCGGGATGGTTGCAAACTTTTTTATGGACGTAGAAATCATCGGTTGCCCAACTATTCGAGAAACAAGTGGACTAGCATTTAGTTCTCGTAATAATCGTCTTTCACCTGATGAGCGCAAATTAGCTGATCAATTTGCCATACTATTCCAACAAAACCAATCGATAGCCGATCTAAGTGCAGCGTTAAATCAGCTGGGAATCATTATCGAATACATCGAAGAACATCAAAACCGCCGCTTTGCAGCTGTTAAAATAGGACAGGTACGCTTAATCGACAATTATGCCTTAAAATAAAGCACCCTAACATCCTCAAACACTCGTGAATTAAAAAGGCAGATTGTTGCCAGGCTACAAATTTAATACACAATAGTTTATAATGATGCCATTGTTTCGTACCACGTTAATAGTCACCATATGGTCTTTGTCGCTTGTGGCCTCAATCATAAAACAGCTCCCTTGGACATGCGAGAAAAATTCGCCGTGCCTGAGGCTACCTGCAAGGATCTTCTTACTCAGCTGGTCAGTCACAAAACCTTTCAGGAGGGTATTGTTCTGTCAACCTGCAATAGAACTGAGTTTTACTACGTAACCACACAGATAAACAGCCTACTTCCCTGGCTAGCCAATAAACATCAGCTTCCTATCGAAACAATCAAGCCTTACTTTTATAGCCACCAAGGTGACCATGCAATCCGACATGCACTAAGAGTCGCCAGTGGTCTTGATTCCATGATGTTGGGCGAACCTCAGATCTTTGGTCAGTTAAAACAAGCATACCAACTCGGTTGTCGTTTGGGGACCGTTAAAAACAAATTACAATATGCGTTTCAATATATTTTCAGTGCTAGTAAACGCATTCGCACCACAAGTGGTATTGGTAACAATCCAGTATCGATTGCTTCTGCTGGTGTTCAACTAATTACAGAGCGATTCAAAGACCCAAAATCATTGCGTGTTTTTTTAATTGGCTCAGGCGAAACGGCTACCTTAGTAGCTAAATACCTTCATAAACAAGGCGTGAGACAGTTCATCGTTGCAAGCCGTAGTCAGGATAATGCCAATAGATTAATGGCTAAATTTGGTGGAAAAACCATAGCCATTAACAATATCGCCAATCATCTTCATCAAGCTGATGTGATTATTTCTGCAACCGCATGCCCATTGCCTTTTATTAATAAAACCATGGTACAAGAAGCTAAAAAACTACGGGAACAAGACCCCATGTTTTTTCTTGATCTTGCGGTTCCACGGGATATCGAAAGTGATATTGTTGAAATTGCCGATGTTCATTTGTATAACATTGATGATTTACAACATAAAATTAGCCAAGGCATGCAAGAGCGCCAGATAGCAGCATTGCACGCAGAACAACTGGTAGAAAGTGAACTCGATCGGTATATAAAACAAGATCGCTCTCGTTTGGCCAATGGGGTGATCTGCGACTATCGCAGCCAAATGCAAGAATTAGCCCAAATAGAACTCCAAAGAGCTATCCAAAAACTAGCCGCTGGAGAATGTCAAGTTAACGTTCTCACCGAATTCAGTGAGCGTCTGGTGAATAAATTAACTCACACACCAACTGTAGGACTTCGTCAAGCAGCGCGAGATGAGCGCCTAGAATTACTTGACTTAGCACAATATTTACTTAAGGGATCTGTAGATTATTCTAATCATGAAAAAATCACTTGAAGTTAAACTACAACAAATGCTTGAACGATGTCAGGAAGTTGAACGCTTATTGTCAGAGGCCAGCATCATTAGTGACCAAAATCAATTTAGGACATTGTCTAAAGAATATGCGTTATTGGAGCCTATTGCCCAATGCTATGATCGTTATCAACAAACCCAAGCTAATGTAGCTAATATCCACGAATTAATAGCGGGAGACGATCCCGAGATAGCAAACATGGCCGCAGATGAACTAGAACAAGCCAACATTGAGTTGGCTACTTTAGATGCAGAGTTGCAATGGCACTTGATCCCCAAGGATCCCGATGACGAACGCAATATATACCTTGAAGTTAGAGCTGGCACCGGCGGTGATGAAGCTGCTATTTTTGCCGGTGATTTATTTAGGATGTATAGCCGTTACGCTGAAAATAAAGGTTGGCCCGTAGAAATTATCAGTGCGAGTCATGGCGAACATGGTGGATTCAAAGAAATCATTGCTCGCATCTGTGGCCAAGATGTTTATGCCCAATTAAAATTCGAATCGGGGACCCACCGAGTACAACGGGTACCAGAAACAGAATCTCAAGGTCGAGTTCATACATCTGCATGCACAGTTGCTGTTCTGCCAGAAGTGGAAGAAATTGATGATATAGAGATTAGCAGTGATGACTTACGTATCGACACTTATCGCTCGTCAGGTGCTGGCGGTCAACATGTGAATAAAACTGATTCTGCAATTCGTATTACTCATATTCCGAGCGGCGTAGTCGTAGAATGCCAAGATGAACGTTCACAGCATAAAAACCGAGCGAAAGCCATGGCCCTGCTAAAAACCAGATTATTGAATGCAGAACAAAACAAGCAACGACAGGAACAAGCCGAAACACGTAAATCGCTAGTGGGCAGCGGCGATCGCTCTGAGCGTATTCGAACCTATAATTTTCCTCAGGGACGATTGACCGATCACCGTATTAACTTGACTCTATATCAGTTAAATGATGTGATTGCAGGAGAGCTGAGTCCGATTATTAATGCATTGCAGCAAGAATATCATGCAGAATTACTTGCTGAACTAGGTCAAAATGACTAATATAAAAACAATTATTGCTCATTATACACCGACAATAAGTGATGGAGAAATATCGGCTCGTCTTGAAGCAGAAATACTGCTCGCATATCTGCTTGGAAAATCACGTAGTTATTTATACAGCTATCCCGAACAGCTTCTCTCTGCAGAACAAGAACGCAATTTTCATGGGCTGATGGCAAGAAGAGCAACCGGAGAACCTATAGCCTATCTGACCGGTAAAAAAGAATTTTGGTCCCTTGAACTGTTGGTCAATGAACATACATTGATTCCACGGCCAGAAACTGAACTTATGGTTGAACTAACCTTAAAATTACTAGCGCATAAAACTGAAGCGACGATTCTAGATTTAGGAACTGGCTGCGGTACCGTGGCTATCGCCATTGCTAGCGAGCGTCCAAAATGGCAAATTATTGCCAGTGATATCCACGAGAAAACAGCTGATGTTGCACGAATAAATAGTCGACGATTCGATCTACAGAATATCAACGTGATCTGCTCAGATTGGTTTCAAGCGCTCCCCAAACAAAAATTTGATGCGATTATTTCTAATCCACCCTATATAGCCGATAATGATTCTCATCTTGCGAACGGTGATTTACGCTTTGAGCCCAAACAAGCACTAACGAGCGGCCCGACCGGCTTAGAAGCTATCACTCATATTATTCAACATAGTACAGATTATTTAGTAACCCAAGGATTACTCTTATTGGAACATGGTTATAATCAGAAAGATGCCGTCAGAGAATTATTAACCCATTCCAATTTTCAATCTATAAAAAGCTGGCAAGATTGGCAAAAAAATGATCGAATCAGTGCCGGTTGGAGCCTTTAATATCTATTGTTATTACTCAGCTTCAGCCCTTTTTCCCAGGACCGTTCGCCCTGAGGAGCGCAGAATAGAAGTCTTGATCGCCGAAAAACAAATCCAAGGATGGAGCAGAAAAAAGAAGGATGCCCTATCTCAGGTGACTAGAACAAGCGCTCCTACTTAGCTCAACGAAAAAAAAATAGTCTTGATGTTTTTTATTTAGGATCTAGCCTTTCGAGACGCGCGCTACGCACACTCCTCAGGACGAACGGTCCTGGGAAAAATGGCTAAAGTTGAGAGCGTGTCGAGTGATCATAAATAATCGATTGACTGAGCATTTTTATTTTTAATGAGCTATAGTTGATGAATAATCAATTTTTTGGTATACCTCCATTCCCTGCACGAAATCATTTAAAGTGCTTGGAGACCATTTGTTTATGGGATTATGCCTATATATTTTACAAATTTAACTACTATGAGTGAGCACAACGTGAAAAGTGATGCGGTCAGCAACATGGGAATTGCTTCTTATCAGGAAACTGAGGGAGAAGATTATATGAATGAGCGGCAATTGAATCATATTGAAAAAATACTGCTTGCCTGGAGACAAACACTGATGGAAGAAGTCGATCGAACAGTGACTCATATGAAAGATGAAGCAGCAAATTTTCCTGATCCTTCCGACCGTGCGAGTCAAGAGGAAGAATTCAGTCTAGAGTTAAGAACACGAGATCGTGAACGAAAATTAATCAAAAAAATAGAAGACAGTCTTGAGCGTCTTCATGACGACGACTTTGGCTATTGCGAAGCATGTGGCATTGAAATTGGTCTAAAACGCTTAGAAGCAAGACCAACAGCAACGTTATGTATTGACTGCAAAACCTTGTCTGAAATCAAAGAACGACAGAATCAAGGCGGCTAATTCTGATCGATATTAAGTCTATAATTGCATTATTTGAAATATCAAACCATCGAATAGTGCAATTATTAAAGACATCTTTTGAGCACTTATAAGCTCTTGCTCCAAATGGTCATAGATTCTCAATTGAAGCAAGGAATATATGAGTACATTCGTGTGGATCGCTCAGGAACAAGTCGCGGTTTAGGCGGGATGATTAATGGTCAACACGCCCTATAATCTGTCAATTACTTGTAAATGACGTAATACGGCTCCTTTGTTATTATCCATAACTGTATTAGCATTTTTTATTTGCTTTTCCCGCAGATGAGGCTTGCTATCCAAAGTAATAAGCTTACTGACTAACTCATCAATATTGTTGGCTATTTCAATGGCTCCAGCGATGCTCAAATCTTGACAGATAGACTTGCTATTTTGCATATAGGGTCCTGTCAATACTGGAACTTGCATTGCAATAGGCTCAAGAACATTATGCCCCCCTACTGGAACCAAGCTTCCTCCAATGAAAGCATAATCACATACTTGATAAAATGATAATAATTCGCCCAAACAATCCAAAATAATTACCTCAGTTGATTGTTCGATAGATGCCGGCATTGAACGTAGGGCGGTATTATAATGATTTGCTAGACTAAGCTCAAAAACTGATAAAAATCGCTCTGGATGACGTGGTGCAATCAGCAAGAGTAAATTAGGTATATGCTGCTGTAATTGAGTAAACTGCTGTAACCATAGCTCCTCCTCCTGATCATGAGTACTTGCAATAATCAGTACTTTACGCTCAAATCCCCATTGATTTTTCAATTGCCTAATAAGCTCGATTTGTGAAGATTGACTCTGCTTATCTATATCGAACTTCATATTTCCAGCATTGGCTATCAAATCACTTCTAGCACCCAGAGTGATAAAACGATGCACATCTTCCTCGCTCTGAGCCAAAATAAAATTAAGCTTATGAAAAATTGGCTTCAACATGAATTTTATTTTTTTATATTGCATGAAACTTTTATCTGAGATGCGAGCATTAGCAATTACAATCGATAAACCATATTTTCTTGCATAATGTATTAAATTAGGCCAAAGCTCGGTTTCCATGATTATAGCTATGCGTGCATTAACTTGTTTATAGAATCGTCGTAAAGCCCACGGTAAATCATAAGGCAAATATTGGTGTTGGATGCGTCTACCAAAGTGAGCAATTAACCGCTGAGAGCCAGTGGGGGTAGTAGTCGTCACAATAACTTGTCTATGCTTAGCTAATAATGCTTCAATGAGCGGGATAGCAGCAACCACTTCGCCCAGCGATACAGCATGTAACCAAACATCAGCCGATTGCAACCGAGGGCCGACTGTAAAACGTTCGCAAATTCGCTGACGATAAGCAGGCAATTTGCGAGCCTTCCAAAAAAGTCTGATGATCATCAACGGAATTAATGCATATAAAATAATAGTGTATAAACGTCGCATAAATAAGCTAGTAGGATAAATCAATCATTATATCCGTCAACAGCTTTTTTCCGAATAATTGATTCAAATATGTTTAGCCATTTTGTAGCTCTTGGTCAGAAGAGTAACGGATTGCCAGTGCACCCTGGAATAACCAACGATAATATTTTTAGAAACTGATCATTTTAAACATCATTATGTTATAGAATCATTAACTATCCTATAAAGAATACGATTGTTAGCAGTGACTCTACTATGAATTTTCGACAATATTTTACCAATAACTGTTGGTGGGGAAAACTAATCGGAGCAGTACTCGGTCACTTGATAGCAGGCCCAGCCGGTGCACTAATAGGGATTCTAATTGGTAATTTCTTTGACCAAGGCCTCATGGGCTATTTGTCTCGCCCACATTGGTACTATCATATGGAGAAACAGGAGGCCGTCCAAAGTCTCTTCATTCGAGCAACGTTTACAGCATTGGGATATGTAGCTAAGAGTGATGGTCGAGTTAGCGAACAAGACATTAAAATGGCCAATGCTATCATGCACGAAATGGGTTTAGATAATACACAGAGGCAAGCCGCTAGAGAAGCGTTTAAGATAGGCAAACATTCTGAAGAAAATTTATTCTATTTACTGAGCCAATTAAAGACTCTTTCTTCCAATAAATCGGAACTAATCAAACTATTCATCAACATCCAATATCGTGCAGCTCAGATTGACGGCTTATCACAAGGTAAATTGCAAGCGATGAATCGTATCCTAAAAAAATTAGGCTTTGCACCTCTACAAGAGCAGTATCGCTTTTATGACGATTTTATGCATCATTTTTCAGCCAATCACTTTCATGACAGAACATCATCGTCGTCACAACAATCTAACCGACGGCAAACCTATCAGCAACCAACTGAGAACACATTAGTAGCAGCGTATGCAATTCTTGAAGTCTCTCCAAATAGTTCTTATAACGATGTTAAAAAAGCCTACCGCCGTTTAATGAGTATCAATCATCCCGATAAACTAATTGCCCAAGGAAAGCCCCCTCACTTGATAAAAATAGCCAATGAGAAAACCCAACGTATACGCAAAGCTTATGACGAGATTTGCAACTATAAAGGATGGTGACTTCATGGTATTTATGAACCGTTTCATAAGACTATTTTACAAGAGCTTAACCCAATCACCCTCCGTAAGCACATTTATGAAACCATAGAGGCTTTGCAAAATCCTCTGGACAAATGACTTGAACATTATAATAATCACCGAATACATCAAGGAAAAATGTGTTGTGAGCAAACACTCATATAAACGGTGCACGATGAAAAACAAATCTGGCACGAAAAGTCTATAAACTAAATGTCTAACCCACATTCCGCAGCAAAATCAAGAATAAAACTGCCAATATAATTTCCCAAGG
>JBMLTO010000085.1:0-22567 GCA_049239925.1 Legionella sp.
CGCTTGCATGGCATGCAAGAGGTCGGCGGTTCGATCCCGCCTAGCTCCACCAAAAAAGCATTACACGATGAAAAGTAGTTCTTGGTCCCCATCGTCTAGAGGCCTAGGACACTGCCCTTTCACGGCGGTAACAGGGGTTCGAATCCCCTTGGGGACGCCACTATAGCCTTTCGAATATTGTTCTAGTATTAAATCCAAACAATCGTTCATGCATTCGGTGCGCATACTCATCCGTCATATTGGCAATATAATCACAAACAACACGCTGAGCCTGTTGCTGAGTGTCTGCTTCATTAAATAATATACGATTCTTATTATCTAAGAGACTCGTTGGGTTCGAACTAATCGCCTCAAAAAGTCGCAAGACTACAGTCTGACCACCATATTCAAAAGTACGAGCTTCTTGAGAATCAATAACATATCGATAAACACAATGCATCAAGTAATCCAATAACGCTTTTGCTTCAGCAATTAATTCGATATTGTATTTTAATAAGTCATTAATGAATTCAGGATGCGTAATTTGTACTTGAGTGGCGGTAATAAGATAATTAACCATTTCACCAATTGCCTGTTTACGTACATGTGGCGCAGGGTCAAATAACGAGTCAAGAAGCTGTTCTTGCATCGCAGCTAATGACGTTGCTGAAAACAATTGTCGTAATTCCAAGGTATCTAGCTGTTCCCGATCAATTAAACGTAAATGGATCGCATCCTCCAAATCATGTACACCATAGGCAATATCGTCAGCAATATCCATAATTGAACAATCCAAAGTATGATAAGCCGATTTACCATGCTGAGAAGCATATGGATGGATAGATAGTGACTGAAACAATTGTCGATCATCTGGTTTAAATGCTGCCATTAACCAATTCACTTCCTCTTGCTCACAATCAAAATAGCCTTTAGGTGGTAACCAATCATTAATACGAATTGTCTTATGAAGTGTATTCATGACGTTCGGAAGTTCAGGAGCCAAAACGGCCGACCAGCGCACCGGATATTTCAAAATTCCTAACAACGTACGTCGAGTTAAATCAAGGCCAAAATCACCATAGCTATTTTCAACTTTGGTCAGCAAACGCAAGGTCTGACCATTACCTTCAAACCCTCCACTATCTCGCATCATAAAATTTAAAGCAACTTCACCACCATGTCCAAACGGTGGATGTCCGATGTCATGCAACAAACATACGACAGTAATCAAATCGTCGTTTGGTAACAATCCTATTAAATACTCGTCGTTCGATGAAATAGCCAAATGACGTACAATACTCTGTCCTATCGAAGCAACCTCTAATGAATGGGTCAAACGCGTACGATGAAAATCACCTTCATCAGTCCCGAGAATTTGGGTTTTACGCTGCAAACGGCGAAATGCAGGGCAATGAATAACTCGAGTACGATCACGCTCATAAGGATCACGATGATCACATTGACCTCGCTGATTAGTTTGACCTGAACGACGTTGAATCCACATAAATAACCTGCTCATGGTGAATAATATGCTTAAGGCGCGTTGACAATTCATCCACCCGCCTATATGCCGCGACTTGTTCGCGGCATATAAGAAATGGCCAAGTTAAAGATGAACCTGATTCATTGCCCTAATCGGTTGATTAATCATAGCAAACTCATAATATAACGATTCTAGGGCGTGTTGACAATTAAGGTTAACGGCGGTACTAAACGTCACTGTTCCAATAAATACATCATTGGTCAACATAAAGTTAAACTTTAACAGCCTACTATTGGCTCGTAGCGATGATAATCATCACCTTGACAAGACCTTCATCGTTGGTTCGCTCTGCGCTGAGCTGCTTGATGACCATGTTATAATTTCCTGTCCATGAGGATAACCAGACAATCAATGCATGAAAAGGTACTTTTTCAAAAGACAGTTGAATATCACCAGGTCCAGTCTGTTGCAATTGGTAAACGAATTGTTGAAATGATGATTTCTGCAACTGTGTTGCTAATAAAGTAAGCAATTGACTATTCGTCAATGTTTGTTTGGTTCCTTTGGTGAAATACTCTCGTTGGATCTGCTCCATCCAGCTCAGAGTCTTCTGTTTTTCGAACAAGGCAACTGTTTTTTTATGTACTGCCGTCGACAATGGTGCAAATACTAACAAATACAACAGATAGACCGACAGACCTAATGCTGCAATAACAACCATCCAACGTTCACGTTCAGTTAAATCAAGCCAATAAGCATTCATAGCGTTAACTCCAAAACAGCAGTCACTTGTTGTTCATTTGAGGATGCTTGCTTTTGCGTAATCTTGACCGTTAATTGATGCAATTTAGTTTCAAAACGTTCAAGCGCTGCAAAATCTTGACTGCATAAAGAAATAGTCAGGATGCTATTCTTAAACTCCAATTGCTGTAAGCGAACTTGTTGCCCCTTGAGGGCAGCAGCAAGTGTTTCTAGCAATTGCCATAAACGCTCATCATTATGCTTATTTTTCGTTTTTAGAAATTGATTAATCCGAAACTGCGGACTAATAATATGCTTCGAGCCTGGGAAAAATTGACGATAGATAACAGCAATTCGTTTGTCCAAAGCATCATGCTTTAACGATAGGTCATACAAATTAATGACATTCACTAATACAATTGTTAACAACCAAATGACTAGAAAAACTCCACTGACCATATACCGAGACTGTATCGACCGTTTTGAGTTTTTTATAACCAGGTCTCCCTGATATAGATTCATCGGCTTTGCAAACATCAAACGTTGAGCCAGCCAGAGTTCAGCTGGCTCAGCAAGAATAATCACAGAATTAGTCCCGTTGATAGAGTCAGTCTCGCTATAGATTGTTATGTGACTAGGTATGGCTGCTAAGTACAGCGGTACAAGCTCGGCGCTTAAAGCGCCTTGCAGCTGTTGTTCATGGACTAATAGTCGATTTTTGTAACACAATGCCTCATTGGGCTGTAGAGCAAACCAGTCTATAGTCAGCACATCAAATTGGATGGCAGACGCGATCAGTTTATCGATATAAGCTGCTAATAGTAATTGATCAGTCACAACAACTAAGTATTTATGGTTCTGATAATGATGGCGGTCATAACAAAAATGTAAACGACTAATCTGTTGAGCCAAATGGTCTTCTAACGCATACGGAATAGCTGCTTTGGCCTTACGTTCGCTTAACCATGGCAACTCAACTTCGTGGATACTAGACACGTTCGCCGGTAAAACAACTATTGTTTTTGTTGCGTGCTGCTGCAAGCTTCTAAGCTCAGTTAATGAACGGGTAGCCAAGGGCTCTTGTACGTCTCCATGTGAATCAAGCACGACACTTAAACATTCATCAAAGTCTAATTGCTGAACAAACAAGAAACAAGTAGCCACGTTCTTCTCTTTTAAAATAGTTCGAATCATTTATCAGGGAATGACACTAGGCGCTGTTTTGCCGCTCATGCCATTGTTTGTGTAACTCTTGCGATAATAAATAAACCGCAAGAACATATTGAGGACTTGAATTATAATGTTTGATTACAAAAAAGTTGGGATAAACCATCCAATACTCAGGACCATTTTGCGCCATTAATTCAATAATACCTGCTCGTGCAGGATGAGACCTTGTAACATTCAATGGTTTGAAACCGACTCTAACCAATTGATTAAAACTGTAATTTGCACTCTTGCCATTCATATTAAGCTTCTTATAGAGATAACCCTGCACAGAGGTTAATGTACCAACTGGCTGATTGACCTGCCAACCGTGCTTTTGTAAAAAGTTAGCAACGCTGCCAATCACATCTGCATCGTTATTGATTAAATCGCGTTTACCATCACCAGTGAAATCCACTGCATAAAAACGATAACTGCTTGGCATAAATTGTGGTTTACCGATAGCTCCTGCATAGGAGCCCATAAAATAAGTTGCTGAAGCCTTTAATTCTCGACATAACAATAAATATTCTCGTAATTCCTTGGTAAAAAATGCTGCACGCTTAGGATAATCAAAGGCTAACGTAGTCAAAGCATCAAGAACACGATAATTGCCTTGGTGTTTTCCATAAAAAGTTTCAACACCAATAATCGCTACAATAATTTCGGCTGGCACACCAAATTGTTGCTGTGCACGCAATAATGTCTGGTAATTAGCTTGCCAAAATTCAATACCTGCTGCAACCCGTTGTGGGGTCAGAAATAACTCTTTGTAAACATTCCAAGGTTTCTGCTCGTAAGGTTTGTTCATCGATTCTATAATTTGTGGCTGGAATGCAGCTTGTTGCAGAATGGCAAGCAGTTGTTGTTTATCGAAATGATGATAACGTACTAAATCGCTAATAAAATGTTTGACGTCAGGCCTGGTTATCAGCTTAGCATCAGCATATATTTGACTATTGAGGAGCATTAAGCAAACGCAAAGAAGATATTTAACGATGGAAGGCATGGATAGTCCTTAAGTATCATCATAATTATGATGGGATCATCGCTGTATTTATCAGTTTTTGCAACGTTTAAATCTATTTAGAATTGATAGATAAGCTGTAATTGCCCCTTTCTGCCTAACAGGAATTAAGCTAGAATGGCGAAAATTTACTAGCAGGTTTTCCAGTTGAGCGATTTAACTCATATTCGTAATTTTTCTATTATTGCCCATATTGATCATGGTAAATCAACCTTAGCGGATCGATTTATACAAGTATGTGGCGGATTATCTGACCGAGAGATGGGTGCACAAGTTCTAGATTCGATGGATATTGAACGCGAGCGGGGTATTACAATCAAGGCGCAAAGCGTATCGCTAGACTTCAAAGCCAAAGATGGACAAACCTATCTCCTCAACTTCATTGATACACCAGGCCACGTTGACTTTAGTTATGAAGTATCTCGTTCACTAGCTGCTTGTGAGGGCGCTATCCTTGTTGTCGATGCGGCGCAAGGCGTTGAAGCGCAAACAGTTGCTGTTTGCTATACAGCTATCGATCAAGGTCTAGAAGTCTTGCCCGTCTTGAATAAAATAGATCTACCACAGGCAGAGCCAGAACGAGTTATTGGTGAAATTGAGGATATTATTGGTTTGGATGCTCATCATGCCATTCACGTAAGTGCAAAAAGTGGACTTGGCATTGAAGATGTACTAGAAGCATTGGTCGCCGAAATACCACCACCACAAGGCGACATCGCTGCTCCTTTGCAAGCCTTAATCATCGATTCCTGGTTCGATAGTTATCTTGGGGTCGTGTCTTTAGTCAGGATAGTTAACGGATCCTTAAGTAAAGGCGATAAGATGCGCGTCATGTCAACTGGCCGTTGTTATGAGGTAGGAGAAGTTGGGATATTTACTCCTAAACGAACAGCCCGTACTGCTCTTAAAGCAGGCGAAGTGGGCTATGTTGTCGCTGGCATTAAAGATATTCAAGGTGCTCCGGTTGGTGATACATTGACTCTAGAAAAAAACCAAGCGACTTCAGTTTTGCCTGGTTTTCAAAAAGTAAAACCACAGGTATACGCCGGTCTCTTCCCGATTAGTTCAGATGACTTTGAAGCCTTTCGTGAAGCTCTTGCCAAGTTAAGCCTGAATGATGCATCCCTATTTTACGAACCAGAATCGTCAGAAGCATTGGGGTTTGGTTTTCGTTGTGGCTTCTTGGGTATGCTTCATATGGAGATTATCCAGGAACGACTAGAGCGTGAATACAACCTAGAGCTCATATCAACTGCTCCTACAGTAATTTACCAAATTATTAACACCAAAGGTGAGATAGTGATGGTCGATAATCCATCTCATCTACCGCCAACCCAACAAATTCGAACCATGTATGAACCGATCGTTCGAGCTAATATTCTGGTGCCTCAAGATTATTTAGGTCCAATTATCACTTTGTGTGTTGAACGCCGTGGTGTACAGGTAAACATGACTTATAGTGGTAGGCAAGTCTCGGTCACTTACGATATCCCCATGAGTGAAGTAGTCTCTGACTTTTTTGATCGATTGAAATCAGTCAGTAGAGGATATGCTTCATTGGATTATAATTTTCTTCGCTTTGATGAAGCTGATTTAGTGAAAATGGATATTTTGATCAACAGTGAACGCGTTGACGCGCTCTCGGTAATCGTCCATCGCAGTGCCACACAAAGCCGAGGTAAGGTTATAGTCGATAAAATGAGAGAATTAATCCCACGTCAAATGTTTGATGTAGCGATTCAAGCAGCGCTAGGTAGTCATATTATTGCCCGGCAAACGGTAAAAGCCTTGCGTAAAAATGTAACAGCTAAATGTTATGGTGGTGACGTTTCGCGAAAGCGTAAGTTACTCGATAAACAAAAAGCTGGTAAAAAACGCATGAAACAAGTAGGCCATGTAGAAATTCCGCAAGAAGCCTTCATGGCTGTGTTTCAAGCAGATAAGAAAAAATAATGCGCGACTAGCTTACGGATCTCGATGACTTGTTCTCAGTCAGTAATCAAGGTAGCGAAGGCTCAATTTAGTTAATTATTAAGAGGTTCCATGCATGAATTTTGCGTTAATTTTGGCTTTATTATCAGGGCTTAGTGGTTTTATCTACCTTCTTGACGTTCTCTTTTGGGCAAAGAAAAGAGAAGCTCAGCAAGTACCCAATCGACTGATTGAATATTCCCGTTCATTTTTTCCAGTATTTTTTACTGTATTGATTGTTCGATCTTTTTTAATCGAGCCTTTCCGTATCCCTTCTGGCTCATTGGAGCCAACATTATTGGTCGGCGATTTTCTCGCTGTCAATAAATTTGCATATGGGTTGCGATTACCTGTGATTGAAAAAAAAATCATTCCAATTGCGGATCCTAAGCCAGGTGAAATTGCAGTTTTCCGTTGGCCACCGAATCCGAAATTTGATTATATTAAGCGAGTCATCGGCACTCCTGGCGATAAGATAGCCTATCACAATAAAGTATTGACCATTAACGGCCAAGAAATACAACAACAATTTATAGAATACACAACTGATGAAAGTTCCGGCAAAGCAGTCGCTAAGTACCGTGAAAATTTGAATGGCATAGAACATAACATCTACGTTAGACCTGATATTCAAGCAGTAGACTTTGAAGTTGAGGTGCCAAAAGGTCAATATTTTATGATGGGTGACAACCGCGATGATAGTGCAGATAGTCGATATTGGGGATTTGTTTCTGACGAATACCTACGTGGTAAAGCTTTTTTTGTCTGGATGAGTTGGAATCATCAAACCTATATGGTTCGTTGGAAAAATATCGCTAAGTTTATTCATTGACGATAGCTATCCAGTATTTATCCCAAATGCACTACTGGAGCCCCTCCTGGACTTCTACAAGCAACTGATTCTATCGTAATCAATAGAACTACCAACGGAGCAATAACGAATGCATGATAAGTTGCAACGCTTATGTGAGCGATTAAACTATAAATTTCAGCAACCAAAATACTTGAATCAAGCATTGACTCACTGTAGTGTTGGTGAGCATAACAATGAACGCTTAGAATTTCTTGGCGATTCTATTTTAAGTTTCGTCATCGCTAATGCCTTATACAATCAGTTTCCTGCCGAGAGTGAAGGACAACTGAGCCGTTTACGAGCTCACTTAGTCAGAGGTGAAATGCTTGCCGAGATCGCTGCGGAACTTGAGGTAGGTGACTGTTTATTTTTAGGACAAGGAGAGTTAAAAAGCGGAGGGTTCCGTCGAGCATCAATCCTTGCTGACTCATTAGAAGCAATATTTGCTGCCATATTCCTAGATGGTGGTATTGGTGCTGCTCAGACCGTTATTCTGAGCTTATTTGCAAGTCGTTTAACAAACAGTAACTTAAACGACAATCTCAAGGATGCAAAAACACAACTACAAGAACAATTACAAGCGGACAAACAACCATTACCTGACTATACCTTAACCAACGTGGTGGGCGAATCACACGAGCAAATGTTTTATATCAACTGTAGCATAGCCACCTTAAACCTCGTAACCCAAGGCGAAGGTCCAACACGACGCAAGGCCGAACAACAAGCAGCAGCAAAACTCTTACAGGAAATTGTGCGCAAAAAAAATATGACAAAAAAAAACCGCTACTAGCACGCGTCCAAAATAAAGATACTGAGTATGACTGATGCCCCTAGTCATACGACTCTTAACCTGAGACATTTCTGGTTGTATAAAAAAAATTTAAAATCTATGCGATTTTTTCTTGACACCGCAGCCTGATTGGCTTGTGGATAATTATTCTCATCAGATCTGACGGTTGATTGACTTTTTATAAAAAATTCAGTTCAAGTCAATCTCCATAAGACTTGTTGCCGATCGATGAGGCTCCATTCGCTCATCCTTATCCACATTTTTTGTGGATAACTCTGTGAATATCACCAATAACAGCTTATCACATCAGCATAGTTTCGATTGTTTATATTTTTTTCAATTTTAGCTATTTTTACCAGGACTTCGACTTTAGCAATTTTTCTCAGGGCGAACGGTCCTGTGAAAAATGGCTAAAATAGAAGATCATTTGGCTGGCCTGATGCTCTGCTGTTTCGCATGTTTTTTGGTTGTTGAAGGTAGAAAGGACCATGAATTCAATAAAAATTGCTCTATTAAACGTTGTCGCTGGGACATCACACTTTCCTCATTCCATGGCAAAATCATCCCCTTACTTAGTTATGATTTTGATAGTGTAAGTGTTACCTATCTCCCGACGCTATACACAAGTCGCGTCACCTAGGCGTGATAATGAATTGTCAACACGCCCTAATCAAATTATGTTCAATGGACTGCAATTCTTGCAAGCTGCTGCGTAAGTTGAGTTGCAACCAGGCTTTTCATTCGTCTCCGAAAAAATCCATTCGAATAGTAATTATTTGATCAATATGGTATTATTTGATCATTTTGGCAGCAGGCATTTGCATGGGATGTTTTAGTAGTAAAATGACTATCGGTGATAATCATGACCTAATCAGGAAATCGATAGAGCACGGTATCACCCTTTTTCGAGAAAAACGATTAACACAAGCCTCACAAGTTTTCAGTGAACTGATCATAAACAACCCTTGCTGTGCAGAGGCTTTTTATTATCAAAGCTTGATTGATTTCTACCAACACAATCAGTCGAAAGCATTTAATAATTTTAGTCACGCGTTAAAACTTCAGCCCTTACTTGCGCAAATACTACCGCTATCAGACCAAAAATTTTGGTATGCATATCCTCGCTTCTATAATATTTTGAAACAACATTTAACGTTTCGTCAGCGCCTTGCTATTTGCTATCAAGGTGAAATACCAGAACGCTATCGTTATCTGCAAGATCCGATTAGTCTTGAACTAATGGACGATCCCATCACCTTATCGAGTGGCCATACTTATGACCGAAATACTATTGAACAATGGTTTGCACATGGGGATGGTTTATCATCAAGCTGCCCATTATCACGAAAAACGATTAGCTGGGAAGAATTTCATGGCATGACAACGCATGTTATTATGCGTAATCTAATTGAACGATTTGTCTGTGAAAAAGAAAAAAAAGGCCGATCTAAATCGAATACTAATCGTTCAACAAGCATTGATACAACGCCATTAGCCGAACCACCTAATGCGTCACTGGTATTGCCCTAAAAAGAAATTATCAATATGATGAAGATAGACCATGAAAAAATATAGGCTATAACTTTCAAATGAACGTTGTTTGGTTCAAAAGAGATCTACGGATAAGTGATCATGAAGCGCTCGTTCAAGCGGCAAAACAAGCAGTCATTATGCCTCTTTATATTTTCGAACCGGCGCTTTGGGATCAACCTGATATGAGCTATCGTCACTATCTGTTTTTGCAAGACTGTCTGGCTGATCTTGACCAATCATTGCGCGAGCTAGGGCAAAAGCTGATTATTAAAGTTGGTGATGCGGTTGATATTTTAACCCATATCCATCAAAAATACTCGATCACTGCACTTTGGTCACATCAAGAGACATGGAATTGTTGGACTTATGAACGAGATAAATTAGTTAAAAAATGGTGTTTAGCACAAAATATTCCGTGGTATGAACCAGCACAAAATGGGGTCATACGAGGATTGAAAAGCCGCGATGGATGGGCTAAGCGCTGGAAAGATCAAATGGTTAAGCCGCTCGTTCTCCGTCCAACCTTGCTGCATCCTATTGATGAAGAATCAATGCTATTACCTAAACTATCCGATTTCAAACCAACCGAAAACCCTGCTTCGCAACAACAAATTGGCAAGCGATCGCAAGGCATAAGGCTATTACATAGTTTTCTTTACGAACGAGGAGAACACTATACAAAGGAGATGTCATCACCTATCTCCGCTTTTAAAAGTTGTTCACGTCTTTCTCCACATTTAGCTTTTGGAACGCTATCCATTCGTGAAGTCTTGCAAGCCTGTGAACAACGTTACGAGGAAATAAGTCATCTGCCATCAAGCGCACGCGGTAAATGGGCCAGTGCCTTACGATCTTTTTCTGGACGATTACGTTGGCATTGTCATTTTATTCAGAAATTGGAAGATGAACCACGCATTGAGTTCGAGAACATGCATCCTATATATGATGGTTTGCGAGAAGATGACTTTAATGAAGACTATTTTCAAGCATGGCGAATAGGCATGACAGGCTATCCTATGATTGATGCTTGCATGCGTGCGTTACTACAGGCTGGATAAACTTTCGCATGCGTGCCATGTTGGTTAGCTTTGCAAGTTATCATTTGTGGTTGCATTGGCGCAAACCAGCTTTACACTTGGCGAGACTTTTTACTGATTATGAGCCTGGCATTCATTATAGTCAGATACAAATGCAATCGGGAACAACAGGGATTAATGCCATTCGTATTTACAACCCAATTAAACAAAGCATCGATCAGGATCCGAGTGGAGTTTTTATTCGTCGCTGGATTCCGGAACTGCGTCATATAAAACATGATTTAATCCATATGCCATGGAAAAATCCAGCTCAATTAAACGGTTATCCCATGCCTATTATCGATGAAGCAAGTGCACGCAAAATTGCTGCCGAAAAAATGTATGGACTGAGAAAAAATAATAGCGCTCATCAGATCTTGTCACAGAAGATCATCCATAAACACGCTAGTCGAAAATCTAAAATAGTACGTACAACCCATAAAAAAATGTTTCCTTATATTCAAGGTGAACTTTTCGAATAAACAGTGAAAAATGCCGTAACAGATCATGACAGTTGCTAGCGTTGTATACCTAAACAATGGCTCGACAAGAAGCTCAGTTTACAGATCTTCCAGTGCTTCTGCTACGGCGACCCATTCATCGTCTACGCAAGCTAACTGTGCTTGCAATGCAGCGTGTTGATTAAGTAATGCCTGTAATGTTTGCTGCTGTTCAGTTTGATACAATGATAAATCAGTTAGTTTACTATCTAACCCTTTAAGTTGTTGCTGCAGCTCAATTTGAGTTTGTTCAAGTTTTTTTAGACGATTTTGTAAGCTACGTTTTTCCTTATAGTGCTGATTAGATACGGTATCTTTTACGGCAGTTTCATTCTCTGTCGTTTGTAACCATTGGTAATAATCGTTTAAATCTCCTTTAAAGGCTTGTACCTGCTTCCCATAAACCAAATAAAAATCGTTAGCAGTGGTGCGCAATAAGTGGCGATCATGGGAGATTAATACTAATGCCCCCTCATAACTTTGTAATGCAATTTCAATAGCAGCACGCATACCCAAATCAAGGTGGTTAGTCGGTTCATCCAATAATAATACATTCGGTTTAAGCCACACGAGCTTAGCCAATACCAGTCTTGCTTTCTCTCCGCCAGAAAAATGTAAAATAGGTTGACTAGCCATATCTCCAATAAAATTAAAGCCACCTAAAAAGTCACGAATGGTTTGCTCCTTGGCATCAGGAGATAAGAATTGGATTGTTTGCAAAGGACTTAAATTATTATCCAATTGTTCTAATTGATGTTGTGCATAATAGCCAATCGTTAAATGCGTCGATGATTGACGACTACCTGACAATGGTGGCAAGCATCCGGTTAATGTTTTTATTAATGTTGATTTACCAGCCCCATTGGGTCCTAAAAGCGCAATACGATCACCAGGGTTAATCATCAAATTGATGTTTTTTAATATAGGAGCCTGTTGCTGATAACCAACAGTAACCTCATCAAAACGAAGCAATGCGTTAGTTGCACGTGGACAAGGATAAAATTCAAAAGAGAATGGGGAATCCAATTGTGCTTGAGCCATGATATCCATTTTTGCAATTGCATTCAGTCTGCTTTGCGCTTGCTTGGCTTTAGAAGCTTTTGCTCTAAAGCGCTGCACGTAAGCCATCATATGTTTTATCTTGGCTTGCTGCTTTTCATAACCCAATTGCTGCATCGCCAATTTTTGTGCGCGTAATTGTTCAAAACGACTGTAATCGCCTGCATATAAGCTCATTTTTTTGTTATCAATATGAAGAACATGGGTTACGAATGCATCTAAAAAATCACGATCATGTGAGATCAATAAAATAGTACAAGGAGATTGCTTGAGCCATTTTTCTAGCCAAACGATCGCTTCCAGATCCAAATGATTCGTTGGTTCATCAAGCAAGAATAAATCAGCAGGTTTCATAAGACAACGAGCTAAACTTAGACGCATTCGCCAACCGCCAGAAAAACTGCTGACCGGACGCTGTTGCTCTTCTGACTTAAATCCTAAACCAGCCATGATAGCAGCAGCTTTGGCCGGCTTCGTATAACCGCCACTCTGATGCAATAATTCATGGCAACTGATAACTTCAGCATTATCATGATTTTTTTCAGCATTCGTTAGTCGCCGTAGCAAGGCAACATAATCCTCATCTCCAGCTAAAATAAAATCTAAAGCAGGTTCATTAGTATCTGCTAATTGCTGTGATAAATGACTTATTCGTAGCTGCGGATTAATCTCACACTCACCAAGATCCGTTTGCAATTGGCCAAGCAATAACGAAAAAAGACTTGTTTTTCCACAACCATTATTACCAACTAAGCCAATTTTTTGTTTTTCATATAAACTAACACTTGCTTGTTCAAGCAAGATTTTTTTTCCCCGAGACAAAGTAATTTCGCGCAAATTAATCATTATCAAATGCATTAAATTCAGACAGTCGCCTATCATATCATGTCCAAGCAGCTCTAACGCTTTAACGCATGCAATTGGCCTTAATTTTTTGTTAGCCATTCACCAGAGTCACGAAACTCTTGGTTATCCTGGCTCACCTTGCTTTCGAATGAAGACGTAGAAAAGTAGATACTATCAACACGCCCTAGCCAACTATCCAAAATAGCTCAGTTAGCTTGCCACATGACATAACAACCGGTTTTAATAGCCTGTTGTAATAAGCTGATTAAAGGCAAGGCTCGATTGGCCAAGCTTACTGGTTCATCGTCATCATCGTGCTGACTATCCGCCAATATAGATTCCTGCCTCGTTTGCATGTTTTGCTTAGATGCTGAGAGCGCTTGCTGCAGCCGCATAAGTGCTAAAGGCACCTCTGCTGCTAAAATCGCCCCCGGACAATCACCACTCTGCCCCATCAGTTGTAACAAAGACCGGCCAACATCCCCCAAAAAGGTAACATTTGCATGTGCTTTGGTGCTAAAAGTAACTAACATGCATGACTCCTAAACTTTGATGATCGATTACGACGACGGTAATACCTGGTTTTGAAGACTATTTATCACACGAGGAGCAACGATAGAAGGCTATTGATAATTGCTTGTTGCTACCAAGCAAGCCGCTCAGCAGCAACACTTACGCTAATTTATTTGGCAGAATCTGTGCTTTCAGCATTTGTTGTATCCGCTGAATCTTCTGTTGAGTCTGCACTGTCAGTATTTTTTGTATCGACTGAGTCTGTACTATCAGCACTTTTTGCATCATCAGCAAGTTCTGATACCGCAGCACTTTCATTCGGATATAAATACGTTACTGCAAAATCACCACCGATACACTCACCAATTGTACGGCCCCATTTGCTGGCGCTTTCTTGGTTCATCTTAGCAGGTAAACTGTCATAATATTTTTTCTGACACTTGTCTGAAATAGCCGGTATTAACGAAGCACACTTTTCTACACTAATCTTTTGCTCTTTCATACGAGCCAGAATAGTGGCATCTTCAGTAAAACTTTTACAGATGGGCTCAGCAATAACACCCTTAATTTTTTCTAACCATTCATCTTTGCTAATTTCGCTGTCATTAGCTGGTGCTGCAGTTGGTACTGGCGATGTCGTTGCTGCTGGTGTTGCAGTGTCCGCTGCAGAAGCGAGTACTGGGCATAAAGCCATGACTAAACCTAGAGCTTGATATAGTTTTGTTTGTTTTGACATAATGATTATTCCTTTAATTGTACACAACTAAACTATAGACCACGACCCTTGCGAATGCCAAATACAGGCCTGCTATGGCTGCTTTTTTATTCATTTGCAGCGGCAGCAGCACGTTGACGAACTCGTTCGATGGCGTCACTCAAACGATTCAGCACTCTAGTTTTACCCAACAAGGCAAGAGTGACATCTATTGCGGGTGAAGAACCACTACCAGTCACAGCAACTCGCAATGGCTGCGCAATCTTACCCAAACTTAAATCAAATTGATTACAAATATCATCGATCACTTGTTGTAAAACGCTCGTTTGCCATTGCTCGATAGTTGACAATGCTTGATACATCGCCAATAAAGGCTCGAGTACTACCGGTCTTAGATGTTTTTTTAGGGCATCTTCATCATACTCAAGATAATCTTCATAAAAATAACGACTTTTTTCGCATAACTCCACTAAGGTGCGACAACGTTCAGCTTGCACCTGTACAAGCTCTGCCAGCGCCGGGCCTTGGCCAACATCAAGATGGTATTGAGCAAAATACCAGCGCAAATCGCTGGCAACCTCAGCAGGAGGCAATGATTTTAAATAGTGCTGATTCAACCAATACAATTTATCATAATTAAAACTTGATACCCCACGATTGACGCTCGATAAATCAAATGTAGCAATCATTTCTTGAAGACTGAATATTTCTTGATCACCAGCTGACCACCCCAAGCGCACCAAATAATTGAGCAAAGCATGGGGTAGAAAACCCAGCTCCTTGAATTGCAACACACTCACTGCACCATGGCGCTTCGATAAACGCTTACCATCATCACCAAGAATCATTGGCAAATGAGCAAACGTTGGGACAGGCGCATTCAAAGCGCGAAAAATATTAATCTGTCTAGATGTATTGTTGATATGATCATCTCCACGAATCACATGGGTAATATCCATATCCCAATCATCAACAACCACGGCAAAATTATAGGTCGGATTACCATCCGAACGAACCAAAATCAGATCATCCAGTTCACCATTATCGACGTGAATATCACCATATACTTGATCAGTAAATGAAACGACGCCAGAACTTGGATTTTTAAAGCGGATCACATAAGACTCTGCCGTTATTGGCAACTGTTTATCACGACAATGGCCGTCGTAACGTGGCTTTTGCTTGGCTGCCATTTGTGTCTCCCGCAAAGCCTCCAAACGCTCTTTGCTACAATAACAACGATAAGCCTTATCCTCGTCTAGTAGCTGCTGTGCCATAGCCAAATAACGAGGATAACGTGCCGTTTGGTAAAAAGGACCTTGATCATAATCCAAGCCAAGCCACTGCATACCCTCTAAAATAGCTTGCACTGACTCCTGGGTAGAACGTTCACGATCAGTATCTTCTATGCGTAAAATAAATTCACCTTGATGATGACGCGCATATAGCCATGAAAATAAGGCCGTGCGCACCCCGCCTACGTGTAAAAAACCGGTGGGACTTGGGGCAAAACGGGTTCGGACAGTCATAAGTAGCTCCGTTGTAAGCATGCAAACAATCGCGGTATAATAGCTGACTTTGTTAGTAACGCAAAGTTACAGTCATTATTGCCAACACAAAACCTGCATCCAGCAATGGAGACCAAACCCATCGCGACATGATCGAGGACATTGTTGGCTAGCCCTGACTGCAAGCTATAGGAGTCTATTTGAAATACCCTGGAATCAAGTACCAACTGAGAATAACGACCCTAGTTCCAGTGTTTGTTGTAGCCTTGCTGTTTGCCATTTTTTACAATGGACAATTCAATCAAGATTTAAAACAGCATACAGCTCATTTGGGTGAAGCTTATATCAGGCAATTACTACCAGCCGCGCAACTCGCTATGTTGCATGATGATAACCGTACTTTACAAGCATTGGTCGATGCCTCATCGATTAATCCAGACATCCATTCCTTAGCTTTTTATAATACTCAAGGGCAATTATTGGTACACCGCGGTAGCAAACATGCATTAACCAATCATTTTACTCCGCCAGAATTTACGGGAAATCAAATCAAAAGTAGGCAACTCAACCAGGTGAGTATCAATTTTTTAACACCTATTACTGTGCCAACATTTAATTTGTATGCATTGATTTCGCCACAAACCATGGACAGCAATAACAGACTACAAGCTGATGCTATTTTAGGATGGTTATCGATTGATATTGACATGCAATCAACGGTTATTAAACGCTATCAAATGTATCTGGTCACTATTTTCATTACCCTGATCGGACTCTTATTAAGTTTGATAGTCAACCATGTGTTATCGAAACGAATTTATCACCCGATCGCACGACTACGGCGCAGCATGAAACAGATTCTACGCAATGAGTTTGAAACCCAGATCAATGCCTCTAGCCAAGGTGAACTCGGCATTATTGAGCAAGGGTGCCTCCATTTGCAGCAGCAATACCTGAATGCCGTGCAAGATCTCAATCATAACGTTGAAATAGCCACAGCTGATTTGCAAACAAATTTAGAAGTTCTCGAAGAAAAAAATATCCAATTAAGCTTAGAAAAAAAGAAAAGTGAAGAAAAAAGCCGGCAAAAATCTGAATTCATCGCCAATATGAGCCATGAGATTCGAACTCCCATGAATGGGGTCATTGGTTTTACCAACGTCCTGCTAGAAAGTAACCTTGATCCCTTGCAATTAGACTATGTTAAAACCATCAAATCATCCGCGCAAGATCTGCTTACCATTATCAATGATATCCTAGATTATTCAAAAATGGATGCCGGTAAACTACGTCTGGACTCCATTCCCTTAGATATTCGTGCTTGTATTGATGATGTTTTGGCATTAGTTGCTCCTAACGGCCATAAAAAAGGTATCGAGATCATCCCATCGACTGCTTTGAACGTGCCCAAAACAGTCTTAGGTGATGCCTTACGAATTAAACAATTAATTAGCAATTTAGTCAGCAATGCCATTAAATTTACCGACCACGGCTATGTATTGGTAGAAACCTGTGTTGAAGAAGAAAATGATCATGACTATCTCATCTGTTTGTCCGTTACCGATACTGGAATAGGCATCAATGCAGCGGATCAAACCACCCTATTCAATGCCTTTAGCCAAGCAGATACCAATATCATTCGACGCTTTGGTGGCTCGGGCTTGGGTCTGGTAATTTGTAAAAAACTTGCGGAACAGATGGGTGGCCGTATTTCTATCATGAGTGAACTACACAAAGGCTCTACTTTTTCAGTCTACTTAAGGCTCCATAAGTTAGCCGCTTATGAAATAGAAAAGCATCAAACCCATCGTTTTTCTAATTTAACGGTCCTATGCTTTGATGATAACCCCCTACACCTCGATGCTCTTTGTAACGGTTTAGGCCATTGGGGCATTCAGTGTATCCGTATTACTGCTTTTCATCAGCTTGAACAAGCCCTAACTAACTATAGTCATTGTGACTTAGCTTTCATTAACGTCAATCAAGGCTGCGAACCAATCATCGCTCAATTATTGTTGAAAAAAACCATGCCGTGTATTCTAGTGTCTAAATGGCTTATTCAAGATTATCAGGCACTAGGAGCTGATGGATTTTTATTCAAACCACCCAGCATCGAGAAATTGCATGATGCTATTGAATCGCTATTAAATCGCTCAACGACTAGATCATCTAATGATCATTTACATGACATGCGCAATCGGTTACGTCAGGCGCAAGCAACCATTCTGATTGCCGAGGACAATCCCGTCAATCGTATGCTGCTTAATTCAATTTTAAGCCCCTATGCCACCGTAGAAATGGTCTGTGATGGAGAGCAAGCTATCCAACGCTGTAACCTCAAGGCCTTCAATATGATTTTGCTGGATATTCAAATGCCGAAAGTCAATGGCTTAGAGGCAGCGCGTTGCATTCGCTATCAATCCCCCGTAAACAACCATACGCCTATCATCTTCATCAGTGCCAATAGCAATGATGTCAATCATGAGATGTTGCAGGAGGCCGGGGTAACCGTTTGCTTACAAAAACCCTTGGATGAAGCGCTGTTGCTCCACCATTTACTAACGCTTATTGAAAAACAAAACGTTCATGCTATCAATTGGCCCATGTGTGTACAAAAAGTATCCGGTAATGAAGCGTTAGCTATTGACTTTCTTGGGCGATTTGTAGAAGAGTTGCATGCTAATCGGGAAGAATTCGAAGCATTAATGGCCGAGGGAAATATTAAGGGCTTGGAGCGAGCGGCTCATAAATTACATGGCGCCTGCTGTTTTTGCGGCGTACCAGAACTACAAACGCAAGTGGTACAAATGGAACAACAGGCTAAACACGCACAACACTCGGAAGAACTACAACCTATTTTTAAACATTTGATTGAAAGCATCAATGCAGTCATCAGTGAATACCAGCAGCACTATGGCCATCAATCATCGATCAGCTAATTACGTTAAACGTCATGGAGATAGTATGGCAGTTAAACATGCAATGTATGCCCAATCAGGGGGGGTCACCGCTGTTATCAATGCTTCCGCTTGCGGGGTGATTGAGACAGCAAGGTTATATCCACAGCACATTGGCAAAGTCTATGCAGCCAAAGATGGTATTTTGGGTGCGTTACAAGAAAATTTAATCGATACCAATCAAGAAAGCGCTGCGGCGATTGCACAATTAATGCATACTCCGTCAGGCGCTTTTGGCTCCTGCCGATATAAACTCAAAGACCAAGGTGATGAGTATGCACGACTCTTAGACGTGTTCAAAGCCCACAACATTGGTTATTTTTTTTATAATGGCGGCGGTGATTCACAAGACACCGCTCATAAGATAGCAACGATGAGTGCTGCACTGGGTCATCCAATCACCTGCATAGGTATCCCCAAAACCGTTGATAATGACCTACCGTTTACCGATACTTGCCCAGGCTTTGGTTCGGTGGCTAAATATATTGCTATTTCGACACTTGAAGCGGGCTTTGACGTTGCATCCATGGCCGCATCATCTACAAAAGTCTTTATTCTTGAAGTGATGGGCAGACATGCCGGTTGGATAGCCGCAGCCAGTGGCTTAGCGAGCAATAGTGCGGCTCAGCCACCGCATATTATTTTATTTCCTGAAGTGCCTTTTCAAGAAACCGTTTTTTTACAACAAGTCGATTATTGTGTAAAGCAATATGGTTATTGCGTGGTCGTCGTATCGGAAGGCATTCGTAATCTAGCCGGGCAATTCTTAACAGATGCAGGCAGTCGAGATGCATTTGGTCATGCGCAACTAGGCGGTGTGGCACCCTTGCTAGCACAATTGATTAAACAACAGCTTAAGCTAAAATATCATTGGGCGGTTGCTGATTATTTACAACGAGCAGCCCGCCATATAGCCTCTGCCGTCGATCTAGAACAAGCCTATGCGTTAGGTAAAGCAGCGGTAGAACTAGCAATCAATGGTCATAATGCCATTATGCCCATACTGGTGCGCGAACAAAATCTGCCTTATCGTTGGTCGATCAGCCATGTTCCCTTATCGGCAGTAGCAAACCAAGAAAAACCAATGCCCAAAGAATTTATCAGCGCCAATGGCATGCACATCACTCCTGCCTGTCGACAGTATTTAACACCACTCATTCAAGGAGAAGCCTATCCACCCTATACTAATGGCTTGCCCGACTACGTGCGCTTAAAAAATCAATTGGTAGAGAAAAAATTGGCTGCGTTTGGCTAGCAGCCAAGAGAAGAAAGGAAAGCCGCCTGTTTAGGCGGCTGGTTGGGGGTTATCTACAATTTGCTGGGACATAACGAGCATTACTGGCATTTGGTGTTGAGCATGCCCAATCAATTGTACCCGCGGCAACTGCTGTGCTACTTAATGCTTTTTTAGTTGTAGTAGTTTGACCAGATTCTGAAGTGCTAGTTTCTATTACAGTAGGTGTAAGTTTTATTACTACCCCTTTTGCCTTGTCGGTGTACGTTATTGTAATCGTACCATTGTTTGAATCCACCACTACGGAAGCTACATTAACAGTCGACCCTGGCGGATTCCAACCCTTATTGAGCGCCTGACCAATCATTGCATTTTCAGCAACAGCTACTTTAGCAGGAGAAGCAAGACTTAACCCCTCAGTAATACGAGCTCGAACCAGGTAATCTTGATATGCAGGCAATGCAACTGCAGCTAAAATACCCACAATCGCGACTACGATCATTAACTCAATTAATGTAAAACCTCTTTGTTTCATTATTATCTCCTTATAGTTTAAACTTCATTTAATATCATGCATATTTGATGCCAAAATTTAACCCATTGAAAGTAATAGCTTTTTAAATTTATCGCTCCTGATAAACTGACAATAAACGTCATCGCGTGACAATTTTTGTCATTACTGCGAGAGAAAATTACAACATCTAGCGGACATATTTTCTCTTATGATTATGAACAGCAGAATCAGATTGTTATTGAAAAAAATATAAACAATTCCAAAAGTGCTGATGCCATCAGCAATTGCTAACGATATTCACAGAGTTATCCACAAAAAATGTGGATAAGGATGACCAAAAGAAAAAAAGGCTATGAGCTACGAGGCTTATGGATATTGAGTTAAGCTTAATTTTCTAGAAAAAGTCAATCCATCTTTACACTTTATATAAATAATTATCCACAAGCCAATCAGGCTATGGTGTCAAGAAAAAATTGATACTTATTACACCCACACACAAATGAGGTTAAGGCTGGAATTATCGCAACTTTTGAATATAAATTTCACTTAAAGTCAATTCATTGAATAAAATTTAAAAGGAAAGATCTAACTCCGTTTGTTCAAGAACAGTAGATATGAAAAAATAGCATGATTTTAAATCTCATAAGAAATTTAAAATTTATTCGTTTTTTTCTTGACACCATAGCCTGATTGGCTTGTGGATAATTATTTATATAAAGTGTAAAGATGGATTGACTTTTTCTAGAAAATTAAGCTTAACTCAATATCCATAAGCCTCGTAGCTCATAGCCTTTTTTTCTTTTGGTCATCCTTATCCACATTTTTTGTGGATAACTCTGTGAATATCGTTAGCAAGTGCTGATAACATCAGCACCTTTTCAATTGTTTGTTTTTTTCTCAATACGGGATAACAAACAGCAAATGCTATTTGTTGATCGTGTGAACCGGATAATGTGGCGTTTGCGGTGTTGTTGGTCCAGACTGGGGGGGCGTATCTAGTAAGGAATAGCGATTACTAGACTTTGCATGATGCGGCGACAGCAAAGACGTTGCACCATAGCTAGGATGAGTCATTGTTTGGCCGATTTTGATTGGGCTGTTGCTGTCAACACTACGAGGATCGCTTAAAGGGCTATCACTTGGGATTTTATGGGGCGTAACATACCCAGGAGGTTGCTGATCGGGGACATGACTAACAGAGTCCTCGTTAATCGTTCTATTCTTTCGTTGAGAATGATCATCCTGGTTGTTAAAACATGAACAAAAAAAATCGAAACAACCCACCATATTACTCCACAGCAAAACAAAGAGAACATATGCTACCTTAATTTACCATTTAGTTCAATAATTATTACTTCAAACAAAAAAAATCGCATTAAATCCTTAGAGCGTGTTGATAATTCACTCTCCCGCCTATGTACAGCGACTTGTTCGCGACATCCATTCGATCTTAATCAGCGGCAAATATCTTCATACCGATCACGCCATTCATGATTTAAGTTCTCAATCAAATTTAACCTCCACAGCCTGGACCAGTTTTTGAATTGCTGTTCACGTCAGCCTCTACATCAGTTTTATCAACCTCATCATCAACCAATATATGCACATTGTGTACTTAGCTGTACTTGATGTTCCTAGCACCTAAGCTGTGTTGATGCGCACGGACGATACTACCATCAATCAATTCCCATTCAAGAGCAGGATGTTGTATAAGATCTTTAAACATTTTCATCCATTTATCCTTTGATGACCAACGATTCAATGGTTGATCAATAAAATTCCAACATCCGAACTCTATGGGTAGGTCTCACCAAGGGCAGCCAACACGCATACGATATAACATTACCTCAACCATTATGGGAAGATTAGACTTGTCATCTATTTGATGTGGTAGCATTATCTCCTTCAGCTTAGACCACAGCTCATCAGCGTTGACAGCGCAGATTTTAGCAGTTTCATCTTAATTTTCACGACCAACATGGAAAACTTTAGCTGCCTAGAAATCCCTTATCGGGTAGGAGGGGCATAAGCCCCGACCTCCCACAGAACCGTACGTACC
>JBMLTO010000086.1:0-6370 GCA_049239925.1 Legionella sp.
TCATGATGAGAGTAAACGCTCGGGCACCCTCGATGATGCCAAGAAAATGCTGATACAAGCCCTGTATGAAATACAACGTGGCTATAATTTAAATGAGAAGGACCACGATAATGGTCTAGCGGATATCCCGATTTGTACCGCAGGAACTTTTAATAAACTGATAGAAAAATTAAACGGCATTCATCGGGATGTGGAGGTATTATTCATTACCAAAGAACTAGCTAGCCTTAAACTTCCTGTTGCTGTTAACAATCATCTTAAAACTTATCTACAAACCGAGTCCGCAAAAGAACACCTGGACGCGCTTAAAAACAGTTCTGAAATATCAGATGAGCTCTGGGCTACCATAAAAGATGATATCAAGGCCGCCATGATTGACTATAAAACCGTCTTCGCAAATGAGGATGAATTTGACGCCTTTATCAATGCTGGTCAGTATATAGCTATCCAATGGGATGAGATTCAAGCTGTTCGACAAACGCAGGTGCTAGCAAACCAAGGACTGTTCTCTAGTTCATCGAGTTCGTCCAGTTCGTCAGTTATGTCCCAGCACAATCATCAATCGCTTCCACTGAATGGATGATTGTTTTTTCATGGGTGATAATGGTCAAATTTTGAGAAATCAACAACGGTTGAAGTCTCAAAATAGCAAAAGCTCACCCGCCCTGCAGGCGAACAAACTCTGTTGACAAAATAAACTATAAAACCTAAAATAGAGCAAAAAATTAGTAGGACTCATCAACATGCCAGGTCACTTCGACTCCATCATTGCAGAAATGAGAACAGGATGGAATAACAGTTGGTTCAATTATTTATTTCGATTCACCGACTTAGGTCGACTGTTTAATCAACCACAACCACCATCCCCTCATGTCTTTGTTCAGACTTACCTCTCTTCTTGGTGGTGGAACCGCTTTTGGTTTAGTCATTAATATGAAAAAACTCTATGTCCTTCAAACACCTGATCGCTTCTGTCAACAAAATTCTTCGTGCGTAGGCCCTGACCCCTATCCCAATTCTTCAAGCCATGGTGCATACGCCTAACAGTCTCCTTTTATTTAAGAACAGCCAAAGCTCCTCGGTAGCCATGATTACTAAGAACAATTTTAAATCCATCAGCTGTTTTTTTATTGACAAACGGTCCAATCAATACCACAAAATAATGTTTATATTTTTCAATAAATATAGGCGATCGAGTCATCTTGGTAAGCTTAGATTTGAGTGATATTGCTAATGCCTTCGATGCAAACGATCCAGCTTGAATATAATAGCGTAATTTGCTTTGACTATTCGAGCTTTTAATATTCAAGGCTTCAATTTGAACATAAGCCATACCTTTAGGTAACATACCTAATTTAGTAGCAGCACCATACGATAAATCGATGATTCTATTTCCATGAAATGGTCCTCTATCATTAATTCTAACAACAGCAACTTTACCATTATTGAGGTTAATGACGCGAACATACGTTGACAAAGGTAACGTTCTATGGGCAGCACTGAGCGCATAAGGATCGTAACGTTCTCCACTCGAGGTTTTTTGACTACGCAATTGCCTACCGTACCAAGATGCCAATCCCCTAGCCCGGTAACCATTTGCTGTAGCCATAATTTTATATTTTTTACCATGAATCCTATATCTATCGGTATTGCTGTGATGGCTACCTCGTACTAGCGAAGCTTTGTTTGTGGCTAAACCATGATGCCTAGTTTTAACTGAATAATTAATATTACGTGATTGATGAGATTGTCCATAGACTGTTTTTATTTGTGAGTAGGAAGCTATGCTGTTATTTGGCTGCTGATGGAGAGATCTCGGCTGGCATGCTACCAACAGCGTCAATAAAAATAATAAGGTAAGCTGGTTCATCAACATCCATCCTAAAATTTATAGCAGGTTTCTCATATAGATTGCAGCATCTGTTGTCATCATGCCTAATGCTCCTATCAGCATGTCAGGGAATGGAGACCCATTATAAATAGACTCTTATCAAATTTTTAAAAAAATTGACATGATGATATTTGGTTCAATACTCAAGCCTGTGATAAAATAACATCATTTTTCTAATCAGGCAATAACATGATCAATAAATACAATTTAAATTCAAAGCTATTCATTTTAATTGCATTACTATTTCAGGTAACGACATTTTATGCAAACCCACCCTTAAACTCCATGAGTATTCAACCGTCGCCGATTGTTAATAACCCACAAATTACCCCAGCACCACCAACTCTTAATGCAAAAGCATATATCCTCATTGATGTCAACAGTGGTAAGATTTTGGCAGAAAAAAATAGTGAAGAAAAATTGCCGCCAGCAAGTCTCACTAAAATGATGACTCTTTATGTCATTTCGAACGCATTAAGAAGCGAACAAATACACCTAAACGATAGTGTAAGAATTAGTGAAACAGCATGGCGTATTGGTGGCTCCAGAATGTTTGTTAAAGAAGGCCAGCAAGTCATGGTAGAAGAACTATTAAAGGGAATCATTGTTGACTCTGGGAATGATGCTTGTGTAGCAATGGCAGAACATGTGGGAGGTAGTGAGTCGACGTTTACAGAAATTATGAATCAGCAAGCCAAGAACATAGGAATGTTGAATAGCCATTTCACCGATAGTACTGGTTTACCCAATCCAGAGTTGTATACCACCGCCAAAGACCTTGCCATACTTGGTCGTGCCCTCGTCACTAATTTCCCTCAATATTACCATTGGTACAAACAAAAATGGTTTACCTATAATGGCATACGTCAGCCAAATCGCAATCGCTTGCTTTGGCGAGATAATCAAGTGGATGGCATTAAAACAGGTCATACTAACGATGCTGGTTTTTGTCTGGTTTCTTCTGCAAAACGGAATAATATGAGACTCTTAGCAGTCGTATTGGGAGCACCAACTGATACATCTAGAGCCGATGATAGTGAACGCCTGCTTAATTATGGCTTTCGCTTTTTTGAAACACATCAACTCTATAAAAACAGTGCGCCCATTACTCAACTACCGGTTTATAAAGCAAACGTTGATACAGTACCCGTAGGTATTCAAGAAGATTTGTATATCACCGTGCCCACTGGGCAGTATCAACGCTTAGCTATTAATTCCAATATCCCGAATAAATTGCAGGCCCCCATACGCAAGGGCGATAAAATAGGCGAATTACAAATAAAATTTGATCAAGAATTACTAACTACTAAGCCACTCTTCGCGCTACAAGATATAGAAGAAGGCAGCTTCTTTACTCGAGTAAAAGATAGCTTGCGGTTACGGTTTGGGTCATGATCGCCTCAATAACTATAAAAACTTGGTAATTTAAAAATAATATGACTAACAGCAGACAGACACTAATAGAGTTTCCTTGTGATTTTTGTATCAAGATTATAGGAATGAATCACTCCTGTTTCGCAACTAATATTTTACAAATCGCTATAAAGCATTATCCCGACCTGGATAAGCATGCTATTCGTAGTCAAGCAAGCAAACAAGGAAATTATCTAGCCGTTACTATCTCTGTTTTTGCACGTGATCAAATAACATTAGACGCACTTTATATGGAATTAAGTAATCATCCTGATATTAAAATGGTTTTGTAATGTTGCATATCCGCTATCTGGGGGTACAATCTTATCTTGCCGTTTGGCAGGACATGAAGACATTTACCTCTACTCGTACTCAAAATACTGATGATGAGCTTTGGTTATTAGAGCACTCACCGGTATATACTCAAGGCCAAGCAGGTAAAGCTGAGCACATGATTGTTCAACCAAGCTCAATCCCACTCATTCAATCAGACCGTGGTGGTCAAATTACTTATCATGGTCCTGGCCAACTGATTGCCTATGTGCTAATAGATATAAGAAGAAAGAATATGGCCATTCGCACACTGGTCAGTAAATTAGAAACATTAGTGATCTTAACCTTAAGCGATTACCAAATGAATGCTGAAACCATTAATGGAGCTCCAGGAGTATATGTATCCGGAAAAAAAATTGCTTCTATTGGCCTACGTGTTAAAAATGGTTGTACTTATCATGGGCTTGCTCTCAATGTTGCCATGGATTTATCGCCGTTTAGCAATATAAATCCTTGTGGTTATTCTAAACTTGAAATGACCCAGATCCAAAATTACCAACCCAATATAACGATAGAAGAAGTTGGTCAGATATTAGCCAATAAGTTTATAACGTTGTTTTAACACTGAGTCATTATGCACTTATTTACAGATTATCTAGAACCATTAATTAAATGGATTAGCATTCATCCTAATTGGGCTTTACTCATTACCTTTATAGTTTCTTTTTCTGAATCTGTTGCGGTGCTTGGGAGTTTAATACCTGGTTCAGTCACAATGACCGCTATTGGTATTCTTGCTGGGTCAGGAGTTATGCGTGTTGACTTAACCATTGTCGCAGCGATTATTGGTGCAATTGCTGGTGATAATGTTAGCTATGCTCTTGGTTATACGTTTAGAAACGAATTAAGTTCTATGTGGCCTTTTAATCGTCGGCCACATTGGCTTGATTATGGAAAAAATTATTTCTCCAAACATGGTGGGAAAAGTGTACTTTTAGGTAGATTTATAGGCCCGCTCAGATCTATAACGCCACTCATTGCCGGTATGATGCATATGAATAGATGGCATTTTTTAATGGCAAATATTATTTCAGCAATAGGTTGGTCGTTACTTTATGTATTACCAGGGATTCTTATTGGTCTAGCCAGTCATGAACTTTCAACGGAGAATGCAAGCCAACTATTTATTATTATTTTATTAGTATTAATCGTTTGTTGGTGTGCTTATATTTTTATAAAATGGATTATTGAAAAAACAAATAAATTGCTACTATTGGCATCAAAAAAACTTTGGCTTCACTCCAATAAAACATCGCTTTTTTCATCATGGCTCCAAAAAATTACTCCTCCTGAAGAACAAGATCACTTAGCAACACTCGTATTGTTGATTTTATTCATTCTAAATCTAATCATTATCTCTACGATGACTTTAAATACTACTCATGGAAATTGCTTATCAACTACCAATAAATTAATTGGACTAACCATTAACTATATGCATACTGAATATTTTGATATATTTTTTATTGCCATTAATCTGTTCATCAAACCATTAACGCTAACGACTATCTCATGCATTACCATTTTAGTGACACTTTATTATAAAGATTGGCGAACATTATCTTACTGTATAAGCTTAGGTACACTGACATTAATTACATCGTTTGTGATAACGACTTATCTTGAACCAACAAGTTTTACTGGCGAATTGAACGATCATTATACAATAATTGGTTTGTGCTATGCTTCTTGTTGGCTCAGTTTTATGATCTTTTTTATAAACAATTGTTACCGTACCTTCTTGAGCATATGCATAAAATTTATCTTCGTTAGTATTCTAGTACTAGGTGGTTTAAGCATAATTTACTTTGGCAAGGGCACTATCAGCAATATTCTTACAGCCTACTCTCTGGGAATAACAGTGGGCCTAGGGCATATTATCATGTACAGACGCAAACCTATCACTCAGATACCAACTCAACCAATAATCTTTCAGTTATCACTCTTATTTCTGACGATAGCTGTCATTACATGGCCTATTTTACTTCAAAATGACATTAAGCAATTACACAGAAAACAGCAACCGATTATTATTGAAGAACAACGTTGGTGGCACCAAAATTATCCTCTACTACCCTCATTATCATCTATCGATCCTAATGAATCTACAGGTATAGTAAACCTAGAATATATAGGTTCAATTGATCAGCTAAAAAGAATACTGACTGATAGTGGCTGGAAACAACAATCATCATCTTTTTTTTATACGTTATTAATGAAAGCTAGCGGTAAACGATCCGGCGCTATCTTGCCATTGATCGGGCCACTTTATCAGAATCAAAAACCACAATTGATCATGACTTATAATAAGAGGAATACTATCTTTCCATTAATTTTGAGATTATGGCGTTCAAATTACTTTTTACAAGACAGTCAACAAGCCATCTGGTTAGGCAGTCTCTCTTTGCAACAACCAAACCAAAAAGAAACGCCAAAATTAGAACCGTTTTACCAAGCATTCAATCATTACAAGCTTCATCAAATAACAATTGTTAAGCAAGCAACCAAAGATAGTTCATTAACGCTAGTCAAACTCAAAGAACAATAGTTATTTATTGGAAGCAGTATTTTCCGCAATCACTGCGTTATCAACGACTTGCACGTCACGGGATCACGTGTCACGGGGTCCCTCACCTTGAATGGCTAAAAATAGCTCTTCTTCATGATGATGTTTATGAATCTCGGATTCCGCACCTGATTTTATGAATAAACAGCCCAGTATCTATCACCTAA
>JBMLTO010000087.1:0-22079 GCA_049239925.1 Legionella sp.
GATTAATAAATCACTACTTCTATCTTGAAGCACTACCGTGAAAAAATAGCATGTGCCTGGAATGATCAATCTACGATATTGCATGTGGTTTGGACTGGTATAAAATTCCTTGAGCGCATAAGCTAGATCCAATGACTGTATTTTGGCAAGGATTTTTAGCTGTAACCTTGGATTTCAATACGTTATTGTTGGGCCAAGGCCCAACCTACAACAGATTGATTAAATTTTAATGCGACACCCCTGCGACCCCTTACAGAAAGACTTGCCCTTAATACATAATAGTGTTGATCTCATAATATCTGGAAACGCTATTTGATCATAATCACCAAGCACATTCAATTTTTCTAGCTTATCTTTTCAATGCCTTAAGCTAACTATTCGTGTGGAACTCTCAAGAATAAATCGCGGCACCTAGGCGAAAGAATGAATTGTCAACACGCCCTATTTCTTCTTTCGTTGAGCTAAGTAGGAAAGGTTGTCCCAGTCTCCTGAGATTAGGGCTTCTTTCTTTTTTCTGCTCCATCGATTTGTTTTTCGGCACTCAAGGCTTCTATGTCTGACAATCAGACGATCCTGGGAAAAATGGCTAAAGTTGAGTATGGTCAAAAATCATGAATTACGCTATATTATGTTCACCTGCTCATACACAGGATTTATCTCATGAAACCCTTCGGACGTGACATTCGTAACACACTGATAATTAAATGTTGTCTTCTGTTTTTCTTGTGGATACTGTGTTTTAAAAGCGACCACAAACCAGTGGTTGATGCTAAAAAATGGCTATTGAGCAGCCCAACTAATATTAATCATCAAGCTAAAGGTGACCTATGATTCCCGCTAGTGATGTCGTTGACCTATCGCGTTTGCAATTTGCAATAACCGCGCTCTATCATTTTTTATTTGTTCCGCTGACGTTAGGACTCTCAGTTCTACTGGCAATCATGGAAACTGTGTTTGTCATGACCGGGCGAGAAGTATGGCGACAAATGGTTAAATACTGGGGATTGCTGTTTGGTATTAATTTTGTTCTAGGAGTCGCTACTGGACTAACCATGGAATTCCAGTTCGGTACCAACTGGGCCTATTATTCTCATTATGTTGGTGATGTATTTGGAGCACCCCTAGCTATAGAGGGGTTGATGGCGTTTTTTCTAGAAGCGACCTTCGTTGGCTTGTTTTTTTTCGGCTGGGAAAAAATATCTAAGCTGCAGCACATGATGGTAACTTGGCTATTGGCATTAGCAACCAACTTATCTGCCCTATGGATCCTGATTGCCAACGGTTGGATGCAAAATCCTGTTGGCGCGCATTTTAATTTTGAAACGATGCGTATGGAGGTAACTAGTTTTGCTGAGCTACTGTTTAATCCTGTTGCCCAAGCTAAGTTTGTTCATACGATCAGCGCAGGCTATGTGACAGGGTCCATTTTCGTGCTTGCTATCAGCGCCTACTATTTACTTCGTGGTCGAAATAATGAATTTGCGAAACGCTCGATGACAGTGGCTGTATCTTTTGGCTTAGCATCAGCACTATCCGTTGTCGTATTAGGTGATGAAAGTGGATATGTTGCTAATAGTAATCAACAAATGAAAATAGCAGCCATGGAAGCTATGTGGCACACTGAAAAACCACCCGCTAGTCTAACTGTTTTTGGTATACCCAACAGTCAAACCCATCATACTGACTATGCAATTGATATCCCCTATCTCCTTGGAATTATTGCCACACGCTCGTTCAACACGCCTGTCGAAGGTATCCATGAATTAATAGAGCAAGGTAAAGAACGTATTAGAGAGGGCATGCTGGCTTACGATGCCTTGACTCGTATGCAAAATAACCGACAAGACCTACAAGCAAAACAGGAATTTGAGTTACATGGAAAATTCCTTGGATACGGATTACTTCTTAAAAAATATACAGAGAAAGTTATTGATGCAACCGATGAGCAAATCACCAGTGCGGCTAATGATCTGAAGCCAAATGTAGGTACATTATTTTTTTCATTCCGCATAATGGTTTTTTGTGGCATATTTTTCATTTTGCTCTTTGCAGTAGGATTTTACTTATCCATGCAACGTCAGTTACACACGACCCGCTGGTATTTACACCTAGCATTTTGGGCTCTTCCTCTCCCTTGGATAGCAGCCGAATTAGGGTGGGTAATAGCAGAATATGGTAGACAACCATGGGTTGTACAAGGTGTATTGCCTACCTCGATGGCTACTTCATCGCTAAGTGCAGCACAGTTATATACTTCGCTAAGCAGTTTTATATTTTTCTATACCATTCTAGCAATTATTGAAGTTTATTTAATGGTCAAATATATCCGTATAGGTCCAGAAAGTCTTTCATCGCAGGAGAACAGCCATGCCATTTGATTATGAAACGTTAAGAATTATTTGGTGGATTCTTTTGGGAGTGCTGCTCATAGGTTTTGCCGTCATGGATGGCTTTGACCTAGGCGTTGCAATGTGGCTACCCTGGCTTACAAGAACGAATATGGAAAGGCGAATTTTAATAAATTGTGTGGGACCGACCTGGGAGGGCAATCAAGTATGGTTTATTCTGGGTGGTGGTGCGATCTTTGCAGCTTGGCCAGCCTTATATGCTTTATCATTTTCAGGTTTTTATTATGCAATGCTACTCGTCTTATTAGCGCTCATTATGAGACCTGTCGCATTCAAATACCGCTCGAAAGTTGATAATAATAGATGGCGTAGCTGTTGGGATCTAGCACTATTCATCAGTGGAATCGTGCCAGCATTGATATTTGGCGTGGCTGTAGGAAACGTATTACAGGGCGTGCCCTTTCACTTTGATACAAGCTTACGTCCTTTTTATACCGGAACATTTATTAACTTACTTAATCCATTTGCATTATTATGTGGATTTTTGTCAGTGACCATGCTAGCGATGCATGGAGCCTTTTTTATCAATACAAAAACTGTTGGTCATATTCAATCAAGAGCTAGCAAAGCTGGTTGTTTGAGCGCACTACTAACCTCGATTTTATTTTTGATTGGCGGATACTGCATGTATCATTGTGTTGATGGCTATGTCATCCAACATGCGATACCTCACGATGGACCATCAAATCCTTTATATAAGTCCGTCATCAAAGAAACAGCAGCTTGGTTAAATAACTATAGCAATCTCCCTTGGATAACGGTTGTTCCGATTGGTTCGATTGTTATGACTTTACTGGCAATCATCATCGCAAAGAAACCAGTGTTAGCATTCATCTGCAGTGGCTTTAGTGTCGCAGGTATTATTGCTACAGTAGGACTTAGCATGTTTCCCTTTATTTTACCCTCATCAAGCAATCCTGGTCAAAGTTTAACCGTATGGGATAGCTCTTCTAGCAAGCTTACACTTGAAGTGATGCTTATATCGACAATTATATTCTTACCGATAGTGCTCACCTATACGGCCTGGGTGTATCGAGTTTTACGTGGAAAAGTAACTGAAGAAACAATAAATTATGATGAACATACAGCTTATTAGGAGAACCTCATGTGGTACTTTTCTTGGATATTAGGGACTGGTTTAGCGTGCACCTTTGCCATATTAAACGCACTATGGTTCGAGCTACGCACCGATCAGTCTGCCTAGTTTATTCCAGATGCTCATAACTAAATTTTGCAGGACAGTAACATGATTATCACTGGAGACAATGCACTTCCATTAAAAAAAATCGTGCTTGAATATATCCAAGGAGAAACCATCTTAGGAACCCGCTTGCTTTTAGAAGATGAGTGTAATAAAAAAAGGCTTAATGCCGATGAAATATTCAAATCAATTCCCATAAAATCGCTCTCAATAGCACCAGGAGAGGATGAGCATGCTGACGAAATAGTGATAAACATACTCAGCATGCTAAATATTACCAATGACAAACTCGAATATAACAACCTCATCAATAGTGAGTCGTTGTATGAATTTCTAATGAAGCTATCCCATGATGGCAACGAACATATCACTTATTTGCTAAAAATCATTGAAAAAACAAAACCTGAACAGAATTGGTCACTGATATATATATACGGCACAGTGATATCTACATTGTTAGGCGTGTTTTTTTATGTTCAAAAAGATTTACTCATATCTCTAATCAATTGGCTTGATGTCAGTTGTCCAACACTGATTATTTGGTTAGCACAAACTTTTTCTGTTTTAAGGAATATCCCACTATTAGGCATCCTATTCAACAGTGGCAAGCTATTATGGGATTGGCATCAGACCTTGGCTAATGGGACAACGCTTACACAAGAGAAATACTCCATATTGCTTTTTAGCTCGCTCACAACAGGGCTCACGATTATAGCTTACTTGCTTTCTTATCTAGCGGACGGAACAATGACAATACCCGCAACAGTATTGTTTATAATAAGTACAAGCATAGATATTTTTAAAAATTTATTTGAGTTCTTTAAAGCAAAAAAAGCTATTACACATTTAGTGCCACCCCATGAGTCAGAAATGAGTTGGAGAATTCACGCTCAATATGAAAGGGATTTAAATAAAAACAAGAAATTAGTAGAATCTTCGAAAATTTCAATCATTGCAGCTACCTCTTCAACGCTAACCATTATCATGTGGGGCATTCTACCAGCGAACTTAGTATTAACTATTAGTTACCTAACAATTATTACTTTAATTGATTTAACCAAAAAATCATTAATAGACAACATGGATGATACCTACGCAGCAAAATTACAAGATCTTCTTCGTAAACGAGCCCGATCAACGCCTTATGATCACTGTAGCGCCAGGGTAAGTATTCGTGAGCGTGCAGATCAACAGGAGCAAAGCTATAAACAAGGGATAATCGATACGCTAAATACTTTAATCAAAGAACAAGTCAGTGCAGCAGATGCTCTGCGGCAATTCACTCATCAAGAAACGGTTGTTAATTGCAATCAACAGCTAACATTCATCACTGCACCAAACATTCCAGGTAGCCATCCTGCTTCAAACCAGGCTACTGATAATCAGCAACCGCAACAAATACCAAGTTTATTTCAGGGAGAGACGTCCTTGTCAATATTTAACCATCATAACAACTCTCAAAAAACATACCCTGAGCAACCAGAAGGTCAACCAGCATATCATTTGTAAGATACTCATTCATGATACCGTTATGCTAATTAGGTGACATAGCCCATGGGATTGTATACACTTACTATTGACTGATATGGCCATACTCATTAACGCTTGGCAGCAATCAGGACATCAACACGTGTGACGGATAGCGTAAAAACAAATGATCGTAAAACATATACCAAATATATTAACCCTAGCCCGGACGCTTTTAATCGCGCCATTTTTGTTTTTTCTTAAACAACAACAATATGATTGGGCATTTTATACGTTTCTATTTGCAGGGCTCACTGATGCATTTGATGGCTGGCTAGCACGTAGCTTTGACTGTAAAAGCATATTAGGCTCATTTATTGATCCGTTAGCAGATAAATTGTTGATAGCATCGAGTTTTTTTTCACTAGCATTAATCGGTAAATTACCGTGGTGGCTAATGGTATTAGTCTTTATGCGTGATATAACTATTTTATTAGGGATCGTTACCTGGGTGTACTTATTAAAAAACCACATAGATCTAAGACCAACAAAATTAAGCAAATTTAACACATTACTGCAATTAACACTTGTGACTCTTAGCTTGTTCGAACTAGCATTTTTTGAATTCTCAACGATATTGATTCACCTTTTAGTTGCATTAACAACCATCACAACCGCTGCTACCTACCTAGATTATGCATGGACCTGGGGTAAAAAAGCATATGCAAAAATTCATAAAGCCACATGAACAAACAACTAGCCTTGGCAATACAACTGAATAATGACTACACATTTGATAATTTCTACTGGGAAAATAACTTACTTATTAAAGAACAATTACTAGCATCACTGCATGGCAAAGGCGAGCGTATAATTTATTTATGGGGGCCGTCTGGTAGCGGCAAAACCCATCTACTACAAGCATGCTGTTTGTATGCAGATCGTTTTCAATCAGCAATTTATCTCCCAATGACTATTCTTGCTCAGCTAACACCAGAAATGCTTGAGGGGATGGCCAATCACAGCATGATTTGCATCGATGATATTGACGCAATTGCAAGAAAAGCACCATGGGAAGAAGCTATTTTTCATTTATACAATCATATCCATGATAATCAACCAAACACCTTATTAGTGATCACCGGGAAACAAGCCCCTCATAATGGCTCGATTCAACTTGCAGATTTGCGATCTCGTTTAAGCTGGGGGTTAACCATGCAGATGAATGAACTCAACGATCACGATAAAATCCATAGCTTGGAACTCCATGCCAAAAACCGTGGCTTCGAACTATCACCAGAAGTAGCAAAGTTTCTTCTCAATCGTTGCGCACGAAATATGCACGAACTACAGGCTTTACTAAATAATTTAGATGAAGCCTCACTCCGAGCCCAACGAAAAATAACTATTCCCTTTGTTAAAAATATCCTAGGAATTTAAACCAAGGTAAAACATTGGTCTAATAGCATCAATAGCTGAGGTGATGGTCCCTAGATCGCCGTCCGAATATGAACGCCGATGTGTTGAAAAAAAGTGATGACTGCGATGCTCGGGTTCTCTGGTAGTCGTAACCGCGGGGCTCTGCTGATGAATTAAGTTCGATAGCCTGATCTGTTCAATTTTGATATCCATTTGTGATAACAATAGACTTAAATGTTCAACACCACACTCCGTTTCATTAATCAACTTATCGATTGTTTCTTGATCCAACCCATACCATCTATCCACTAAACTCTCTAACCCGGGTCGTTCCACATACCAATATAAGCTAAATGACGCACAAGCAACGGTGAAGCTACTTAAAACGACAGACAACATAGTCGTACTTACCATAGGAATCAATAATCCAACTACCGCCATTGATATTGATTGACCTAAATAAAAGCCAGTACCAAAAAATAACATTCCGGTGAGGACTGTGACCAGTAACTTAGTCATATACAGCCAAGGGTTATTTAGTTGCTCTCGATACGTTTCCCTTGTTTGAGCAATTGCGTGATAGCGAGATACTAAGACTTCGACTATATACTTATATTCTTGCAGTTTTTCTATTGTTTTGGCTTTTAAATAACATCGATTAATCATTGATTTTAATGAGTTGATATGATCAAGCTGCTCTACAAAAACATCTATCAGCTGTGGCGATGTTGACGTATGGACACCTAAATTATTATATATTGCAATTAAATCAAAGCCGTAAAAAACAACGATCGATAACAATGAAAATAATACCCCTGTTGCCCCAACAACGACAACTGGCACCGCATTAAACATACTAAAAATAGTGGTGACACTATCAAATCCTTCACAGATAGCAACTAGAGTACCCGCGCAAGCAAGCATGAAAATTAGCAATTGTGAGGACCAATTAGTCTCTTCCGCCGATTCTTTCTGTCTTCGCTCTTCTTCACTTAAGAAAGATTTATGCCAATCATCAAGCAAAGCAGCTCTTAACGATTCAAATAAAAAACGCATCTCATGAGAAAAATTATCATGATAGCTCATTATTCGAATAATTTTTAACTGTTCGATTTGATTCCCAGAGTATGTTAAAAACGGTGAATAATTACCAAGTTCTGCAGCATTAATTTGTTCAATTAATTGTTGTGTCCTATCACTAATTGCAATTACTGGCATGAAGTACCTCTTTGAATAATAAGCGAAAACTTATTATTGATAACCTAGCTCAATGACTCATTGCCTTATAAATAATCATCACACGAGCCAATTATATTCAATTCCAAAATTAACAAAAGTTGCTATTATAATTTGTCAAGCAAAAAATATCCAACAACAAAACAAAAAGAATTGGTTTCGACCAACCTGTCTCGGTTGAAATGCCCTAAACTACTACTAACTAATCGTCCATTAATCGAGTTAGTAGTGGTGATAGTAACCAGAGTAACAACCCTATAGCCAAAGAGCCCAATCCTATGTAAGCAAAGACGCCAGTATACATCATCAAGGAGTCTAATCCGGGTTTCAAGTCTCGTGACAATGCAGCATAAGAAGCAATAGATGCGCCCAAAAAACCCGCTGTAGCTGATGTTAAAAACCACATACCCATGACAAAACCAGCTATTCTGACTGGTACCAAATCAGCAACCATCGCCACACCTAAGGCAGAGACCATCAGCTCACCTATGCTCTGAAATAGATAACTGGCTACCAACCACCAAGCGGAAACTTGACCTGAATCGTCATGAGCAAATCGAGTAAAAAATAAGATAAGAAAACTCACTGCGCAAAACAGCATCCCGCTAGCAAACTTATAGGGGATAGCAAAATTAATATTTCGTTGACGCAATTCATTATAAAACCAGGCCAAAACAGGGCTCATGATAACTATCCAAATAGGATTAAGTGCCTGGAAGCATTGCGGATCAATGGCAATACCTAATAAGTGAGGATCGACATTATTGACTGCAAACAAATTTAGCGAGGTAGGCATTTGTTGATAAAGACTAAAAAAAATGACGGCCTCCAACATGAGTATAAATGCTAACAGCATTTTCCAACGTGTAGACCGTTGTTGCTTCAACAGCAGATTAAAATAAGTCAATGTTGCCATTATGGCAACTGCTAGTACTAACATCTTTGCCAAGCGAACATGTTGTAACAAAATAGTCACTACACCAATAGCACCTATAATGCCTAATATGATCAGCAGCCAAACCCATAACGGTATTATTGTTTTTTCATCCGGAATTTTAATGGCTTTCAGATGTTGATGTTGAAAACCATAATTTGCTAGCCCTAATACAATCCCAATGGCAGCCAAAAAGAATGCATATGAATAGCCTAAATAAGACGAGATCAAAGGGCCCGCAAGCAATGAACAAATTGAACCTAAATTAATAGCCATATAAAACAAGGTAAATGCGCTATATAACCGCGGATCATTCTTATCATAACATTTGGCCAATAAGCTAGCAGGATTAGCTTTAAATAAGCCATTACCTACGCATATAATTGCTAAGGCATAGTAAACAGTGGTTTTATCAACCCAGGCCAAGGAGCAATACCCGATAGCAAGAACAAACAAACCTAAAATTAAAGTACGCTTGGCTCCTAAAACGCGGTCTCCCAGATAACCACCAACGATTACCATGGAATAGACAAGAGCAAAAAAAGCTCCAAATGTGTAATACGCAAGCTGCTCGGACAATCCTATAAATTTAACAAAGTAAAGGGTCAGAATGCCTTGTACTGTGTAATAACCAAAGCGTTCCCAAACTTCTAACATAAAAATAATACGGAAGGCCCTTGGTTGCTGATAAAATAATCCAAACATGAATAGACTAATCCAGAAACTGAAGAATTATAGCTTACAATACTTAGATAAATTTAAACATAGTTTCTTCATAGAGTGCTCGACTATAGAATAGAGCTACGTCCTTCGTTAGTTGTTCGCAGCCCCTTCGTTAGAACCCGGCGTGCCCCATTAAAGCACCGAGCTCAAGATAAATACATTCAAAGTTCACTTATGCTTTAGAAAAGCTTGTGAGTTACTAATGCCTAGCGGCCTTGTCGCACTGGACCCAAGATGTATGCCATGCGCCTCATCCGCCCCATTAGGTCTCGTAGATTCTCGCGCAGCTTTTCCTCATAACTCGCTTTATCTATCCCATCGATTCCAGTCGCCTTCCTTCCCTCTAGCTCATGGAAACATGACTGAGCGATGCCTCATTGATGTGGTGTATCCGATGAGTGAAGACCATATCCGGGTTTGCTAAAGAAAAGTGAGTAATAGATAAAAATTAGGGTTACAGGTCAAGTTTTTTTTGATGAATTTTACTGAAATTCAAAATTCAGGTGCGGAATGAGAGATTTAAATGAAAGGCAAAAAATTATCTTGCACTGCTTAGGTGATAGATACTGGGCTGTTTATTCATAAAATCAGGTGCGGAATCCGAGATACATGAAACATAAGTTCAGATAGTTCGTAACACATTCCGCCTTGCGATTGCATGATTAGATTTTCAAGGAGGCTAGTAATGCTTAAATCATATTTGACTTTACATCCATGATGAAGACTAGTATTTTGATAAGGAATGGTCGTGACTTGTTTGTGAACGATAGCATGCAGCAATGATTCTGATGGTTTATCAATCTACATATCCGCTGAAATTGATTTTATATAATCTTGAATTTTCAGAGGCATCGTTTTCTCCTAATAATAAACGCCTGTTGTGGTTCTTAAATTACGCAATTATATAAGCAAAGGATTATACGTTACTTCGTGCCATGAAAACACTGATCATCGACAACTATGACTCATTCACATACAACCTGGTTCATTTGGTCGCTGTTATTAATGGCGTTTTGCCCGATGTGTACACCAATGATGTTGATAATTGGGCCAAAATTAATTTCTCATCGTATGATAATATTTTGCTTTCTCCAGGACCAGGTCACCCGAATCATGCAGAAGATTTTGGTATGTGTACCCGGATTATTGCTGAGATTAATAAACCAATTTTAGGCATTTGTTTGGGACATCAAGGGATTGCCGCTTATTTCGGTGCAGATGTTGTGCATGCGTTGAGGCCTAAACATGGTTGTGTGGAAACGATGCAACATCAGCAGGATCCCTTATTCGCAGGCATCCCCACGCAATTTAAAGCGGTTCGCTATCATTCTTTGGTGGTGGCATCGCCGGTCCCTAACGATTTAAACGTTATTTGTTGGTCAGCACAACATGAAATCATGGGTATTCGTCATCGGACCAAAAAAATATGGGGGGTACAATTTCATCCAGAGTCGATTTGTTCGGAATATGGTGAGCAATTACTCTATAATTTTATGAGATTGACTAATCCGCATCATGACCGTGCTATGGGTTGTATTTCTGCGGTGGTGCCTCAATCGACTACCCCACCTCGCCATGAGTATACGCTTCATTTTCGTAAAATTTCGTCGCCTGTATCGCTAACAACCATTTATCGCTTTTTAGAAAAACAACAAGAATACCTTGCGTGGCTGGATACCAGTGATCCGCACCATGAATCATCTTCCTGTTCTTTGATCGCTTACCCAGGAGGGAAGCTCGGTGAAATCATGCAGTATTCATTGGCACATCAGACACTTGATTGTCTTCGTGCCGGAAGCCAGCTTAAAGTCGAGGGTATTTTTGAGTACTTAAAACAATGGTTTGCAGGGGCTCATATTCATAAAAATGACTTCCCTTATCCCTTCCAAGGTGGCTTGGTTGGGTATTTTGGTTACGAATTAAAAGCGGAAACGCTGGGTGTATTGAATCGATATGGTTCACCCTATCCCGATGCCTATTTTTTATTCTGCGATCGGATTATTGTCCATGATGTCAAAACAGATGAGTATTATTTGGTGGCGATAGATAAGGATGGGCAGTCGTTGATAGAAATAAATGCCTGGTTTGACAACCTGAGTCAAGTGATCCAAACCTTAACCGCTCAGCCTTTTGCTGCAGTAGCCAATCCCACCACTTATTTGAATTCTGAAGATTATTTACAGATAAGCAAAACAGATTATTTAAACAAAATTCGCGAAAGCATGGTTTATATTCGAGACGGCCAGAGTTATGAGTTATGTTTAACTAATCGTTTGCAAGATGGTCAATCGATCGACAGCCTCGCCTATTATGAAATACTGCGTTCGATTAATCCTGCACCTTATGCAGCCTTACTCAAATTGGGTTCATTTTCAATTTGTAGTGCATCCATTGAATGTTTTTTACAGTGTAATGGTCGCGGCAAATTAATCACCAAGCCGATCAAAGGGACCCTTCCTCGGTTGACGCATCCCAAACAAGATGCATTACAGCGCAAAAAACTAGTGAGCGACCTTAAATTTCGTTCAGAAAATTTAATGATCGTTGATTTATTAAGAAATGACTTAGCCAAAGTTTGCCAACCAGGGAGTGTCCATGTTGCCCGCTTAATGGCAGTGGAGAGTTATTCTACAGTACACCAACTGGTTTCAACAATAGAAGGAATGATGCAACCAGAATCAACTTTCATCGATGCAATTTTTGCGTGTTTCCCGCCCGGCTCAATGACTGGCGCACCTAAAAAACGGACAGTGGAATTGATCGATAACATGGAATCATCAGCACGAGCAATGTATGCCGGTGCTTTGGGTTACCTATCTTTAAATGGTGCAGCAAATCTTAGTGTTGTGATGCGAACAGCCATTATAGATAAAGACCAATTTCAAATAGGGGTAGGTGGCGCAATTATTGATTTGTCAGATTGTGAGGAGGAATATCAAGAAATGGTCCTGAAGGCAAAAGCCTTGTTAACCGCCCTTGCTATCTACCAGGTGACAAATCGTTAATTGTTAATAGCAAGCTTCTATTTTCATGACTAGCCTTTAAATGACTTCTGTTCGTCTAAATAATGGCTGACATCATCATTCAGACGATTTTTTTAGCTGACAAGGAGCTACAACTAGAAGCAGAGAAGAGCGAGCACAATGGTAATTTTTTTATAACTGGCAGCATCCTCATGGCTCACTAAAGTAAAATAACCCCTTTAAAAATAGATCATGGACGAATCCAAATAGACAATTATCATACAGATTTGATTATGCAAAAATTGGAAGGATCTCTATGAATCACCCATCTAAGTCTAGGGCGTGTTGACAATTCATCCACCTGCTTACGTGCTGCAACTTGTTCGCGGCACCCATTCGCTCTTAATCAGCGGCAAATGTCTTCATACCGATCACGCCATTCTGGATTTATGTTCTCAATCAAATTTAACGTCCACAGCCTGGACCAGTTTTTGAATCGCTGTTCACGTCGAGCAGCCTCTACATCAGTTTCATGAACCTCATCATCAACCAACATATGCACATTATGTTTAGCTGTAAATCCCGGAATCAGGCTATTTTTATGCGCCCAGACTCGTTTAATTAAATCGGATGTTGGACCCATGTATCGTGTGCCATTTCGCTTGTCTACCATCATATAGACATAAAATGACTGTATTTTGCTTCCTTGTTTTCATCGGAGTATTGGACTCCATGCGATGATATCATCAACTTTCAATGATGACAGGGGTAGCCAACCATAGGAACAAGCCATTGCAAACTCGTTTTATACTTGATATTAGAATCGTTATATGATGAATTTTCTATGATTAATCAACAGATTAGGGCTGTAAATCAGCTTCATCTTTAACCTGGCCCTTTCCTAGGTGCCCTAGCTGTTTGGATAAAAAGCTATCCCAATGTTTTATAAAATAAATAAAAAATCAAAATATTCTTTTTATATTAAATTTGTCAAATAAAAATACTTTTACTATATTTTTATTTATAGCTGATAAGAGATAAACATCTGATGGTTAAAAGAGCATTATTTTTATCAGGAGGCGGAGCTAGAGGAGCCTACCAAGCTGGGGTATTAAAAGCAATATCGCATATCTTGCAAGTGAAAGCATTGCCATTTTCGATAATCACAGGTGTTAGTGTTGGCACCATAAACGCTGCATTAATTGCGCAATATGCTGATAATTTTGCATTAGGAGTTGATAAACTTGAAACATTATGGCGAGAAATAAGCTGTCAACAAATATTCAATTCGAGCAATTATGAGTTAAGCAAATCAATGCTGCGGAATCTTGGCTATTTGTTTGTTAAACAACGTCAACATGGATTCATATTAGACACATCACCGCTGCATCAATTGATTGAGAAAAATATCGATTTCAAACGCATCAATCATATGATCAGCGCTCGATACTTAGATACCCTTGAAACAATTAGTAGTTGTTATGAACGTCAACAAACTATCTCATTCTACCAACATAGCAATAAAGACTTTAATGATTGGCATTCACCATTACACGTCAGTGAACGCTGCGAGTTGGGTATTAAACACATATTAGCGTCTAGTGCGATTCCTCTTTTCTTCCCAACTATTGAAATTAACGGTTTTCACTATGGTGATGGAAGCATGGGGTTAGTATCACCACTTCGGGGTGCATTGCGTCTTAACGCAGAAAAAATCATGATCATTGGCACGCGACAAGCACCATCATTAATGCATCTTGAACAGCTACCCAATGGAAACCTGGGGTTTGCTCATATTTTAGGCAATATGCTTAACTGTCTTTTTCTTGATAACTTAGATCGCGATATTGAAATGGTTAACCACATGAATGATGTATCACGATTATTATCGATATGGAAAAAACGTTATTCGCCTTGGCGTCCAGTGGAAACGCTTTACTTAAAACCCAGCAAAGCGATGTCGGCTATTGCGCAAGCTCAATACCAAATTATGCCTACTTTACTACGACTGTTGCTCAATGCTCTTGGTGCCCAGCATCGTTCCGGTGCATTACTGAGTTTCTTATTATTTGAAAAAGAATTTACCTCTGAATTGATCCAGTTAGGTTATGAAGATACGTTGGCTGCCGCACCAGCAATTGCTGCATTTTTTTCCTGATCCATCAACAAAAAATCGGTACTACCTAATATCAATAATCGCTTACAACCATGATGCGGTTTAGAACTGCTGCAGCAATAAAGATAACTAGATATGCATGGATGATGATCTTATCTTTTGCAAGATTAAAGTAGTATTTGGCATATGACCGCGCCAAATAAGAACAGATTCAGCAGCTTGTTCAACAAGCATACCTAAACCATCAACCGCCAAACAACCATATTGTTTGACCCAATTCACAAAATCAGTAGATCCATCTAATTGATAACGTAAATCATAACAAAATGGCTTATTATCTAGCATAGATGACGGCAGTATACTTTCCCAATATCCACCGTAGGCCGATGTTGCATTTATGATCAGATCATAACGACTATCAAGAGCCATGGGAGATACGACTAATAATTGAGGGAACTGTAATTGTAAACTCTTCGCTCGAACATAAGTACGATTAGCAACCGTCAACATAGCAGGCTTGGCAGCCAATAAATCTTCAATGATAGCACTGGCTGCGCCACCCGCTCCAAGCAGCAGAATATTCTTACCCTCCACATGACAATATCGAGTTAAATCACGAATCAATCCTATACCATCAGTGCTATCTCCATGAAGCTTGCCTTGCGCGAACCAAATTGTATTGACAGATCGACCCAATAAACAACGGACACGAGGGTTATCTACTAAACAAAATGCCTGCTTCTTGCAGGGGAGTGTTATATTTAACCCTCTACCCTGGTTAGAAAAAAAATCGTTTACTTGCTGTTCGAAGCGATTTGGCTCGATTTTAATTCTATCATAATGATAAGCATCTCCTGTTTGCTCAGCAAATAAACGATGCACTAACGGTGAAAGACTGTGGGCAATTGGATTGCCCATCACTGCATAACGATCGACCATACCTTCATCCCTATCATCTAATATAGTCTTAACATTCTATGCTTTTGGTAACCACTTCCCGCAAGTCTCGAGATAAATTAGCTTGTTCTAAATAGCGCAATTGCTCGTTGATAAGTGATCGTAAATGTTCAGTTAAAAATTGCTTACGAGTGAATGGAGTGGCTAATCGAGCCGCTATTTGTGGGTTGATTGCATCAATTTTGATTAACATATCCGTAAGGAACTGATAACCAGAACCATCACCTGCATGGAAATTGCGCGGATTATACTGGGTAAACCCGCCAATTAGTGATCTTACTTTATTGGGATTTTTTAAATTAAAAGAAGGATGTTCTAATAGCTGTTTAACTTGAGCCAATGTACCAGGTGCATCACAACACGCTTGAATTGCCAACCATTTGTCCAATACAAGTTCATTGCCAGCCCATTTGCAATAAAACTTATCAATAGCCCCTAGACGAATAGGGTATTGCTTACTATTGACCAATAAATAAAAGCTCGCTAATTCATCACTCATTGTTTTTGCTTGCTCAAATTGGCGCTGGCAGATAGGTATGGCCTGAGCTTCATCTGCTTTCATCAGCAAGGATAAACATACATTTCTCAATCGACGACGACTATAGGCCGTTCCTTCCATCGTATGATCTTCCATCTGCCACAAAGCGTTATACGTAGCAAATAAACTTGAAAACAGAGCTTTGCCAAGCTGCTGATAATAATTATCACGAGCCGTTTCGAGCAATGAAGGCTCAACAGGCGATAAGACCGCAACTAATTCCTCGAATCCAGGAGGAGACAACAACTCTGCACGTAAAGCTCGATCAAGAGATTCATCCATCAGAACTTGCTGATATGCAGCAATCAAGTCATCCGATAAAAAGCAATCTTCAATAGATTTCAAATAAACGTTGCAGATAGAATTTATCGCTAATTTCTGTGCCGCAGACCACTTCGCATAACCATCACTTTCAAAACATAACAAATCAATTAATTCTTGTTGAGTATTCGTTTGCTGTAAAATTATTGGCGCAGAAAAGTCTCGCAATAACGATATCAATGGTTTTTCAGCTAAATTATTAAACTGGAAAGACTGTTCATAATCTTTCAACTCGAGAATCTCTTGATTGATTGGCAATTGTTTCCCATCAGCACTAAAAAGAGCCAAGCGAATGGGAATATGAAATGGTAGTTTGCTCTTACACTCTGCTGTAGGACGACAAAATTGCTTGAGGGTTAAGGTTAATGTACCCGCTTCATAACTACTGTCGATAACAACTTCTGGTGTGCCAGCTTGGCTATACCAACGTTTAAATTGAGTCAAATCTACTGCATTAGCATCTTCCATCACTGCCACAAAATCATCAATAGTGACAGCCTGACCATCATGTCTCTGAAAATATAAATCCATGCCTTTACGAAAACCATCTTTCCCTAACAAGGTTTGCTGCATACGTATAACTTCTGCACCCTTGTTGTAAATAGTAGCTGTGTAAAAATTATTAATTTCTTCATAAGATTCAGGACGTACTGGGTGAGCCATCGCACCAGCGTCCTCGGGGAACTGTGTCGTTAATAACGACTTCACATCCAATATACGATTAACGTCGCGAGAGTTCATATCTCGCGAAAATTCTTGATCGCGAAAAACAGTAAGCCCTTCTTTAAGACTTAGTTGAAACCAATCTCTGCATGTGATTCGGTTACCAGTCCAATTATGAAAATATTCATGCGCGATAACACCCTCAATATCAGCGTAATCCTGATCTGTAGCCGTATCTGGTCTAGCAAGCACATACTTTGAATTGAAAATATTTAGTCCTTTATTTTCCATTGCCCCCATATTGAAATCATGTACGGCAACGATCATAAATAAATCTAAATCATATTCTCTACCATATTCTTGCTCATCCCAACGCATCGCTTTCTTAAGTGAGTTCATTGCATGCTGGCACTTATCCTCATTGCCTAGTTCAGTGTATATCTGTAAAGCTATTTCTCTACCTGAACAAGTTATGAATCGATCGCTAACACAAACCAGGTTACCTGCAACTAATGCAAACAAATATGATGGCTTTTTAAATGGATCTTGCCAGATAGCCCAGTGCCGCCCATCAGGAGATGCCCCTTGTTCGATCCGATTACCGTTAGACAACAATACGGGGTAAGTTGCTTTGTCTGCTGTGATTCGGGTTGTGAAACTGGCCAAGACATCTGGGCGATCGAGAAAATAGGTAATCCGACGAAATCCCTCTGCTTCACACTGCGTACAAAATAATTGTTTTGTGCGGTATAAACCAGACAGTTTGGTATTAGCCTGCGGGAAGATACGAGTGGTTATTGTCAACGTAAACTCATCTGGACAGTGCTTAATGATTAAATCTTGATCACTGAATTGATAATCGTTGTCAGATAAAGGCTCTCCATTCAGTTCGATAGAAACTAATTGCAACTCATCACCATGAAGATAGAGCGGTCCCGGATGTTGACGCCTTAAAACCATACGGTTGATCACTAAAGCATGTTCATCATACAAATCAAAATTTAACTCTACAATATCTACGCTAAATGCAGGGGGTAAATAGTCTTTACGGTTAATGTTACGCGTTAACATATGACTGACTCCTCTTATCAATAAACGAAAACACAAACGTAAGATGGACAACGCATCTACGAAGATACTACAAACAAACATGCCAATGAGGGCAGAACTTTCCTTTTGATTTTTATCTAAAATATACAAGTTAATTTTAAATAAGGTTTATACGCAAACGGTTTTAGGTCCCTCAATGGGCACGAGCAGCACTATTTAATAGTTTGACATTTGACGACAATAAATAATATAGCTCCTTTAAATAGCTAAGCCTAATATCCACCATTTGTAGAAACTTTTAAAGATTTATTTTTTCATGCCACTTTTCATTAGTTGACCTATGATGACGGAGAAACTCTATTTTTAAATTGATCACTCCATCTTTGCGTGCGGAAAAAGTTCTTGCCGCACGCGTTCCAAATCAACAGATCTATTGGATCGACCATGAAATAGCTTTAGACTCAGTTGTGTTACTAATTATTGATGAGCTGCTGGAAAATAAGCCTATGCCCGATGAATTAACAACAGTTCCAGGTGTTCTATTATCAGTAGACGCTAATATTTCTTTTAGCTTCGATTGAGCGGCATACAATTTTAAAAGAATCTCACAGCCATCCTTGGTCTGCTTAAGATGGGAGTAAGCTGATGTTCCATCTGGTAGCGCACGACATAAGGCCTCAGCAGTGATGCCTTCCGCTAGCTTAGGGTTGCTATTCAATAGTGTCTGGAGTACCACATGTCCCTCAGGCGTTCCTGAAAGAGCATATAAAGCGGATACGTTTTCATCAGCACCCGCAGCATTGGGTAGGGCACGACACAAAGCCTCAGCAGTAATGCCTTCCGCTAGCCTAGGATTATTATTCAATAACATCTGGAGTAAAGCACGGCCCTCAGAATTGACCGAAAGAGAATATAGCACCGATACGTTTCCATGATCACCCGAGGTAGTGGGTAGAGAACGACACAAGGCCTCAGCGGTAATACCTGCCGCTAGCTTAGTGTTATTATTCAATAACATTTGGAGTAGTGCACGCCCAACAGGAAATATAGAAAACCAATATAAAACAGAGGTGTTTTCATAAATTCCAGCCGAAACTGGTCTTGCCTGGCATAACTCATCTGCACTGATAGCATCGATTAGTGTTGGGTTTTGCTCAATCAAGCCAATAACAGCCTTATACCCTATCTCCGATTGCAGTAAAGCACCTAAGATCGAGGGATTTTGGTTTGAGGGGTCCAGCTTGTAAAAATCTTTTGCATTGATTGTGTTCGCATAGTCTTTGTATAACTTGACTACTAAAAACAAGAATTTGTGCATTTTTTCAGAATTTGACAAAATTAACTGTCTAAATTTGCTGTTATTTAAAAAGGAAAATAATGTTTTCTGCAACCTCGGTTTTTCTTTAATCCAGCTGCTGAGAGGCTGTTGCTTAGCCTTGTTCTCAATGGGGTGTGTTAAGAAAAATTTACCAGGGTCCTCAACATTTAAAAGCATGTCTAGCGCCTGAGTGATGTACACTGTTTCATCTTGACTAGATGATGAAGAGGAGGATGAGCGGCTTGAACCTTGCTGCCTTGATTGTTGTTGATTTGGCCTATGTGAGGGGGGGATTCGACTCACCAAAGGCTCTGCTTTTTTTTCTTCATCTCTTGTTAGCTGCGATTGTTGCACCGTTTGTATGCTAGGGATCCTATAGGCTTGGCGAAAAGACTTAAACGCCTGCTCATTATCAAGGATATGGCTACGATAATAATGCCAAGCCACCTCATCATTCCCTACCGCAAGCTGTCTTCTGATTTCTGCCAGCCGTTGCTCTTGTGTACTTTCCGACAAGGAACACACTGATTCCTGTTGATGACGACTAGACGTGTATCCCTGCAAAGCCTTGAATACATTTTCTAAAGCATGATGGTTACCTCGGAACAAGACATAAACGTCACTTCGTGCACGTGTAAAGGCAGTAAACAATCGATTCAATCGAGGACCATACTCCTGGTGCGATTGCCCCTTCTTAGGCCGCCCAACCTTCTCTATGCTCGGTGTATAATTCGCTAACTTATCGTTCATCTCTTTCGTGATACTGCGCTCAATTAAACCATAAACAATAATCACCTCATACTCTAAACCTTTTGCCTGATCTACCGTTAAGACTAAAACTCCAGGACACCCCTCTCGCGCTGTCTGAACATCCGCTGCATCACACACTATCGCTACGTCTACTGATTGACTAAACTTCTCTTTCTCCGCCAAACTAAGACCAGTGGACCATACCACCGAACCACGAACGCTCCCATCACCAGCAATCACCCTGCTCGCCATGTGTTTGTCTAGTATCCCACCTGTTAAATAGTGCTTTAAACCTAAAGCTCCATTCGCAAGTGCAATCGCTGCCTCTGAACAACGAAACGTATACGGTAACTCAATAACCCGAATATCCCCTGAATCGTGCAATAGACCTTTCAAAAACGGTAACTTCGAATAATCATCGTATAAACTTTGGTTGCTATCAATAAAATAGGCAATTTGTTCCCCTTTCGCCAAACTAAATAATGTCTTTAACTGCAGCGTTGAAAAATCTTGAGCTTCATCCACTACTATTTGGTCATAAACCGGTTCAACAACTGTGCCTAATCGCCATAATGCCAAGTCAACAACCTTCCTTGCCTCTAAATCAGCACGATAGGCTTGCAGTATGCTCGATAATAACGTTTTATTATCCCTAGAACTCGAAGAGGAGCTACTCACAGGATAACCATCGCCATCATAGCCAGACATCATCCTCAGCCCTTGGTACAAATCACTATAACATCGACTATCGGCATTCAAGCTCGCTTCAGGCTCTTTTTTTAATAGCTTGCACTTTTTTAAATAGCCTGCACACCAATCCTCAAAAGATGAGAATCCATCTTCAATAACTAAATTCCCAGCTAAACCATCGCCAGCTAATCCCTTGATAAGGTTTGTATACGTTTTATACTCCACCATAACCTGCGACCGTTCCACAGACATAGGAAGGCTTGCATGCATACGATACATGTTCGATACTAAACGCTCTGATGAGGTGACATACAATACCCGAAACCCGCTCTCTTCTTCGGTCGATTTTCTTATCAAACTCGCTGCCACACACGATTTACCAGAACCCGGCATCCCCATCACGATCATCGGTAGCATCGACTCTAAGGCCATCGATTGATTATCATTCAATTCAATCAATCGATGATTGAAATAATCTGACTCAACCGGGGTTAAATCCTCACCATCTCTAGACGATTCAAGCTCTCTCGAATCAAAACCGCTCCCCGGTAAAGACAATCGAATCGCTTCCTCGATTAAAAAACGCTTCAAGTAGCGCCGATTTAAAAAGGCTGAACGCTTATAATCATGATGCTCTAACTCATCCAGCAATAACCAATAGCCAACCCCTCCCATCATCATCCGTGTTAATAACAACCTCGATTTACCATTCAAGCGAACACTGTAAACCCTTAACTCCTCTCCTACCGCACGCAACTTCTCAAGATGCGCCCCCCTAGATAACTCCGATGATTTAAGACCCGATATAATCCCCGCATAACGAATTTCAGCATCACAGTGTCTGGCACCCAATACTCGACTAATTAATACCAATGCAGTAGGCATCCCTAAATCCTCTCAAACAAATGTCCTCAAATTGTAACTGTTGTTCTTTTTATGTCAATTGAAGTAAAGCCCTCTGTCAACTCAATGCAAAATGCCTTAGTGAGTTAAAAACGTCAACGATCACTTTATGATATGTAATGCCCAAAAAAGTGTATTAAGATATTGATATAAAAATAAAAAGAATCATTATTTGGAGTTTACATTTGAGGCTATCAGTTGACTATGCTTAACCATGCCATAAAAAATTTTGGCAACACCGTTCGTCAAGAACATCACCATACCCCTAATACTAATTCAGAAAATACTAACTCTCATTCTTCGCAACACCTTAAACAGCGTTTGAATAAAAATAGCCTAACTCCTTCATCCACAAATCAAGCAGAGTAACTGTCAAAGACATAATAAATTCCATAGCTAAAGTCAGAGAAAATTCCATAGTA
>JBMLTO010000088.1:0-15314 GCA_049239925.1 Legionella sp.
AACAGATCAAAATATTAATGCTTCAAGCCGTATGAGCTAAGTGCGAAACTCGTGTCGTTGAGCCAAGTAGGTAAGAAATACATGGAGTATCAGCGTTGACAGTGGATATTTTAGCAGTTTTAGCAGCATTTCTTTCATCTATCAGCTCACTTTAGCTGCCTAGAAAGCCCTTCGAGACGCCTGCTACGCACGCTCCTCACAGCGAACGGTCCTGGGAAAAATGGCTAAAGTCGAAGAACAAAAAGTAATTCTTTTTGGACTTCTTTATGTAATAATTTCATCTGCTGCATGGCGGTATCGATCTCGTAATGTCTCAAAACGCTAGTTGATCATAATCACCAGGCACATTCAATTTTTTTAGCTTATCTTTTCAATACGTTAAGCTAGACTCTCAGAAACAAGCCGCGGCACGTAGGCCGGAGGATGAATTGTCAACACGCCCTAATGAGCTAAGCGAAAAAAAAATTGAAAACCGTTTAAAGAGTTAATCATCATGCTATGGATCTCTATTGAAAAAAATTGTATTCATCAGTCGTCTAGCGGGTTTAAAGTCTATCAAGATCGCCACTATCGCTGGCTTACCTTAAACAGCCACGCCATGCAAACACGAATAAATTTCAAAAAACCCGAACAACCTGCTCTTATTTACATCAAACCAATCATAGAAATATTTAAAGTAGATCCTGGCGATTGTTGTTTATTGGGACTAGGAGGCGGAGGAATCGCCCACGCTCTTCAGCCATTCATCGATGATTTTCAATTCATTTCGGTTGAAAGCAACGCGGAAGTAATATCGCTTGCTAAAACCTACTTCATGATCGATCAAATAAAAATTAGCCAGATCATCCTTAATGATGCATGTATTTTTATTGAACGCTGCCAAAGACAATTTAACTATCTAATAATAGATTTATTTGATGCCTATTCATTTCCACAGCATTGCAATAATCAAAGATTTTTTGATGATTGTCGTAACCTACTGCTACCTAACGGAATACTTGTTATTAATTTAGTTAGTAGCCCTATCTTAAAAACTACAGTATATTATTTACGCCAGGCCTTCAGCAACCGTACTATTTCAATACCGGTTCCTGGCACTAAAAATTTTTTGATCTTGGCTATGAAGAATCAATCGATCACTAATTTACTTAATTTAGTTCAAAATGTTTTTAATTTTAAAAAAATTGCATGGGATAATGAATGGGGATGCTTTGCTATTATGAAATAATCCTCTCAACAAGTTCATCTAATATTTGGTCATGACTGGTCGATAAAAATTTTTTACGCTTAGCACCCTATCCTTTGAGGAATATAACCGATGATTATTGAACAATTAAATCTCAGTATACAGCTAATTATTAGTCAAACACGGCAGCACCTAAAAATATTAGAAATTATTTTAGCAATACCGTGGGGACTATTTTTCTTAAGCTGTTTCAATAATCGTTTGCTTTCTTTAGGCATTTATCCCAGATCAGCCCAAGGTATCTTGGGTATTTTTCTTGCCCCATTCTTACACGTAAACTTTAACCATATTTTTTTTAATTCCATTCCACTCGTTGTATTAAGCAATTTTTTACTAATGAATGGCTTATATTATTTTCTGACAGTTACCCTACTCATTACTATGTGCAGTGGGTTATTAATTTGGTGCTTCGCAAAACCAGGAATTCATATTGGAGCCAGTGCCTTAATTACTGGTTATTGGGGACTGTTGATTACTAATTCACTGCAGCAAAACAATATGACTAGTTATATTTTGGGTGCCCTCAGCTTTTATTATTTTAGTGGAATTCTGCTTGGTATATTTCCGAGTAAAAAAGGAATTTCATGGGAAGGACATTTTTTCGGGCTTCTATCTGGAGTTTTTTTGCCTCATATATTGAAGCTAACGATCGCCTAGTCGTTCGCCCTGAGGAGCATGCGTTGGTCTCATTCCTACTAACTATTAACGTCTTGTAAGTAGACAAGACTATACTGAAATAAACAGGATATTAGATCCTATGTAGAAATACTCAAATAACAAGCATTTTTACAAGGATAAATTGACTGGAGCGAGGCATTTTTATATAGTTCATCGCCAGGTGTATCTAGCATTCAATCTCATGATAGACGTGGTTGCTAATAAGGCGCATTAATTGCTCAATTTAAAATAATCGTAAAACTGTTATTCAGGATTGATTTGTAAAAAATCTAATAAATAGGAGTAACTCATGACACAAAAAACTGCTCACCTAACTATAGAAGGTCATGAATCTATCGATCTGCCAATTTACTCGCCAACACTAGGTGAAGATGTAATCGATATCAATCAGTTAGGTTCTAATGGAATATTTACCTTCGACCCTGGATTTATGTCAACAGCCTCTTGCGAATCCAAAATAACTTTCATTGACGGCGATCGCGGTGTTTTATTATATCGTGGTTATCCAATTGAACAATTAGCTGAAAAAAAAGATTTTCTTGATGTTTGCTACCTATTACTGAATGGTGAATTACCTAATATTAATGAAAAAAATCATTTTAGTGGCCTGATTAACAACCACACGATGGTTCATCAACAGATGTATCAATTTTTAAATGGTTTTCGTCGCGATGCCCATCCGATGGCAATTATGGTTGGAATTGTGGGAGCATTATCCGCTTTTTATCATGATTCAATGGATCTTAATAATCAAAATGACCGCTATACGGCAGCAGTTCGTCTGATTGCTAAGATGCCTACACTTGCTGCCATGAGCTACAAATATTCGATTGGCCAACCATATATGTATCCATTAAATAAAATGTCTTACGCAGAAAACTTCCTACACATGATGTTTGGAGTACCTTCTGAAAATGTTCATCCTAATCCGGTGATAGTAAAAGCAATGGATACCATTTTCACTTTACACGCCGATCATGAGCAAAATGCATCCACATCTACCGTACGTTTAGCGGGTTCAACTGGTGCCAATCCATTTGCTTGTATTTCAGCAGGTATTGGCGCTTTGTGGGGACCTGCCCATGGTGGAGCCAATGAAGCCTGTTTAAACATGCTGAATGAAATTGGTGATATTAGCCAAATCAATCACTTTATTAAACGGGCGAAAGACAAAGATGATCCTTTTAGACTAATGGGTTTTGGACATCGTGTCTATAAAAGCTATGATCCTCGTGCTAAAGTTATGCGTGATACTTGCCATAAAGTTCTCAGCGCAGTAGATGCACACAATGTTCCGCTATTTAAATTAGCTATGGAACTAGAACGTATTGCCCTTGAAGATGAATATTTTGTTGAACGAAAACTATACCCTAACGTTGATTTTTATTCTGGAATTACCTTAAGCGCTATCGGTATACCAACTAATATGTTCACCGTTATCTTTGCACTTGCTAGGACGGTAGGTTGGATGTCGCACTGGATGGAAATGACAGCAAGTAAATCTAAGATAGGTCGCCCACGCCAACTATACACGGGTGAAAAACAACGTGATGTCATGTAACACTCAAATAGCCATATGCTTATCCTGGGACATATGGCTACAACTTAAGTGCAATCTAAAATTCCATTAAAATCATCAAATCTTCAGGTTATGAGTTCAAAAAAATAAATGAATCAATCAATAGTTATTCCTACCAGCACTGAAAATAAACAGAGTTGGGGGCAACTGTATGGTAGCAGTTTATCCTTAGCGCTAGCTGAATACTGTCGAGCAAACACTGGATTAAAAGTGATTATAGCTCCCGACAACTTAACTGCTGCTCAACTCCAGCATGAACTATCTTTTTTCCTTGATCATGAACCTAGGGATGAACTGTTGATGTTCCCTGATTGGGAAACCCTCCCCTACGATCAATTTTCACCACACCAAGATATTATCTCTGAACGTTTAAAAACGCTAAGCCGTATGCAGCAAGCTGAAAATGCAATTATCATTACTGCAGCCAGCACTATCATGCATCGATTATGCCCACCCCAGTTTCTGAATCAACACGGCCTAGTCCTAAAACAAGGACAACGATTAAACATTGACTCGTTTAGACATCGACTACTAGAGGCTGGCTACCATGTTGTCAATAAAGTGCTAGAACATGGTGAATTCGCCATACGAGGATCGCTCATTGATCTATTTCCTATGGGCAGTCATTTACCCTTTCGTATAGAACTATTTGATGATGAAATAGAAAGCCTTCGACGCTTTGATCCAGATAATCAACGCACCATTGATAAACTTAATCAAATAGTGATTTTACCGGCGCGAGAAGTCCCACTCAATGATCAAAGTATTACAATGTTTAGACGTGCTTTTCGTGAGCAGTTTACAGGAAATCCAAGTCAGTGCTCAATCTATGAATCAGTGAGTAATAGTCAATACCCGAGTGGTATTGAGTATTATCTCCCTTTATTTTTTGAAAATACAGTTACATTTTTTGATTATCTACCGGCTGATACCAAAATTTGCTTAGTAGAATCGATACAACAAAGCGCGGAGCAATTTTGGGATGAAGTCACTAGTCGCTTTGAGCAGCGCAGTTATGATAGTTGTCGTCCTATACTGAAACCAGCACAATGCTTCATCACGTCGACTGAATTACTGACGCGAGTGAACCTATACCAACAGGTCAGACTGCAGCATTTACCAGTTAGCAAAAAAGGTGCTGTATTTAATTTCGATGCCAAACAACCGATTGATTTACCTATCGAGCGTCAATCATCAGAACCATTGGTGCGCTTGCGCGAGTTTCTTTCAACACCTAATCGACGATATTTGATAGTTGTAGAAAGTGCTGGTCGCCGTGAAGTATTACTTGATTTACTGAAACAAAGCAAAATTATCCCCAAGATACAAGAATCATGGCAAACCTTTATTAACGATTCAGCCCCTATTAGTATATTAACAGGGCCATTGATTGAAGGGGCCGAACTAATCAGCCCAGCTATTTCGATTATCGTTGAGTCTCAATTATTTGGTCAACAAAGTACGCCACAACGACGTAATAATCAAAAAACGCTCGACCCTGATTTAATCATTAAAGATTTAGCTGAACTTCATATTGGTGCAGCTGTAGTTCATCTACAATTTGGCGTTGGACGTTACCAAGGTCTACAAACTATTTGCAGCGATAATACTACCAATGAGTTCTTAGTACTAAGTTATGCAGGAAATGACAAAATATATGTTCCAGTTACCGCATTGCATAATATCAGTAGGTACACTGGTGGAGATAGTGATCATGCACCATTGCATCGTTTGGGTACTGATCAATGGCAAAAAGAAAAGAAAAAAGCAGCAGAAAAAATTCATGATGTAGCCATCGAATTGCTAGATATTTATGCCAAACGAGAAGCAAAACCTGGTTTTGTTTATGACTTTAATCCTAGCGAGTATCAACGCTTTGCTAGTGGTTTCCCATTCAGTGAAACAGCCGATCAGCTACTATCAATCACCCAGATTATCAAGGATATGCAATCACCTAGACCCATGGATAGATTGATCTGTGGTGATGTTGGTTTTGGTAAAACTGAAGTTGCGATGCGTGCAGCATTCATAGCTGTCCAGAGCGGAAAACAGGTTTGTGTTTTGGTGCCAACAACCCTACTGGCCGGACAGCATTTTGAAAGCTTTAGAGATCGTTTCGCTGAATTTCCAATCACTATAGAATTGTTATCGCGTTTCCGCAGCGGTAAAGAATCGAAAAAAATTCTAGAACACTTAAAATCAGGACGGATTGATATTGTCATTGGGACCCATAAGCTCTTTCAACAGGGAACTGAGTTTTATAATCTTGGTTTGCTCATTATCGATGAAGAACATCGTTTTGGTGTAAAACAAAAAGAACATATAAAATCTATTCGCAATAACGTAGATATTTTATCAATGACAGCAACCCCTATCCCTCGTACGTTAAATATGGCTTTAGCTGGTATCCGTGATATCTCTCTGATTACGACCCCGCCTGCGAAACGTTTAGCCATCAAAACATTTTGGCAAGAAAGACAAGATTCCATCTTGCGCGAAGCAATCTTACGAGAAATTCTCCGTGGTGGACAAGTATATTTTCTCCATAATAATATTCAAACCATTGATAGAATTTGTCAAGATATACAAACATTGGTACCTGAGGCTAAAGTACGCAGTGCTCATGGACAAATGCGCGAACGTGATTTAGAGAAAATGATGTCCGATTTCTATCATCACCGCTTTAACGTCTTAGTATGCACAACGATTATAGAAACAGGGATTGATATTCCTACGGCAAATACGATCATCATTGACCGAGCCGATAAATTTGGTCTTGCGCAACTTCATCAGTTACGTGGCCGTGTTGGGCGCTCTCACCATCAAGCTTATGCTTACTTGTTGACACCTGATAAAAAATTATTAACTAGTGATGCTGTCAAACGATTAGAAGCTATCGTTTCACTAGAAGACCTGGGTGCAGGATTTACTTTAGCGACGCATGATATGGAAATTCGTGGAGCAGGAGAACTATTAGGCGCCGATCAAAGCGGTAATATGCAAGCGATTGGCTTTAACTTATTTATGGAAATGCTAGATAGAGCGGTTGAGGATCTGAAAGCAGGCAAAACGCCTGAACTATCCGCCCCAATGAATCAAGGACCTGATGTTGACCTACGCATAAGCACAATTATTCCTGACGATTATGTTGCAGATGTACATACTCGATTAATTCTCTACAAGCGAATTGCTAGCGCCAAAAGCAAACAACAATTACGTGACTTGCAAGTGGAAATGATTGATCGTTTCGGCTTACTGCCACAATCGGTCAAACAACTTTTATTAATCACAGAGTTAAAGTTGCTAGCAATAACTTTAGGCGTCTGCAAAATTCATGCATCTAATCATGTGGGGAAACTTGAGTTCAATAGCGATGCGACCATTGATGCTGGCGTCTTAATTAAATTAATTCAAATTGAGAGTCATCTTTATCAGATGGATGGTCCAACAAAACTACGATTTGTTATAGAAGAAAGCAGCAATGAAGAGAAAATTTATCAAATTAGTCAACTATTACAAAAATTAGGACGAAAACAATAGCTTTATTGAAAACCTCAAAAATACAAAGTAACGCTTAAAGATACCCGCAGATACCACTCAATATCAAAGGTAGACATATGCTGCTGACAAACAAGATAACGTTATTCTTCCGAAGAACCCAACTGAGGAAGCAACTAACTTAGAAGATGAAACGATCGCTAGCCATCTGTTGATGGCTTTAATTAATAAGCTGCGGCAACACAAACTAAATTGTTTATTTTGCTCTCCCGATAAACCTCAGCTATTCGATGACCATCCCAAATATATTTTAAATGACAACCTTGCTTGGGGATACTTAAAGCTGGTGGCCGAAAAATTGCCATACAAAAAGCCCCTTGATCTCGAACACTCGGATATAATAAACCCCAATGTTTTTCTTGATAAATGGTTTTACCAAACTCTTGACTACGCTTATATGCTGCAGGATCCGCATGCAAAAAAATATCATAATCTATACCGGTGATATTGATCAAAGGTTTTTTAACTTGTGCCACATATTCTCGCATCGAAATAGAACAAACCGGCTCATTAGAAGCTCGATAAAATCGCTCACGATGAAAAATAGTTTCTTTAATGGCGGTGTTTAGGGTCGAAGCAGCATAATAAATACCAAAACTGCCATCACTAAATCTTGATGGTGCGCCGATATGTGTAAACGCAGCCATCAGTGGAGTAGCACCCTGACCAACAACCCAATCTTCTTTAGAGAGAAGGCTAATTTTGCCGATCTCAGCTTGAATACGTTCATTGGTTAATCCCTCCAGAGCAGCAATCTGTTCAAGTTCTTCTGGTGAATCAGCCCAATCAAATAAAGAAACAGGCGGGAATTTTGATGGAATGATTCGATGCACTTTCTCACCAAAATTAATAAATGAATACATAAATTAATAGCCTCGCCAGAAATCTAAAAATCGTCTAACGTCAGCCAGTCGTACGATGCCGCCCTCTAGCATATATTCTTTAGGTGTTAAGCCATTAAACGGAGGTAACGAATTTTGACGATTAATCCATGAAAGAGCCTGTTCACTATCATCGAATAATATACGGAGAGATTTGTAAATACCCAAAAGATAGGAAACACGCTCTCGTTGATCTCTGCTTAATTTAGCTCTATGCGACGTATACGTAGAACGCGGCATATCCCCCATCAAAATCCTAGCTTCAGTTTCTTTAAGATCAAAGCGGTTAACTAAATGAACTAATGCTTTCCAAACGACCTCATCTGGAATGATATGTTTTGCTGTTGGATCAATTTGCATATCTCTATTACCTTGGCATCAATTTTTGATATTTTAGTACATATAAAGACAAATGTACATATAAAAACAATTTAAATCAATCTATAAGCCTAATAAAGGTGAGCAGACTTTCTCTGATGTCATGTGGGTCAAATATGTATTTTTCAACGTCTGAAAATCAGCTTGATTGACACCAATGATCAAAAGAATGCATCAATTCTTTGATCGATCAGCTCACTTTAGCTGCCTAGAAGGCCCTTCGAGACGCTTGCCACGCACGCTCCTCAGGGCGAACGCTCCTGGGAAAAATGGCTAAAGTCGAGTAAGCTATCATTAATTGTTAATTAATTACCACAATATAGCGACATAATAATTCATTTGGGAGCAATGGCTTTTCTTTGAAGACAAAGAGACGTTCGGCGCGATCAATGATTTATTCTGTACAAATCAATGATCAGAGCTATACTTTCTAACAAGAGCAGGTACAGTGCTACGATACTGACGATTCATATCTTACATGAATCGCAACCGTGCCTATAAATGCTAGATATCGTATATAAACTTGGAATGGACAAATCTGAGATATCAAACAAAACATTAAGTATCTATTAGTCATCGCTACAGCTTAAGCATTGATTAAGAAAATATTAATCGTCTTGTTAGAAAGACAATCTAGATTTTATCAATAGTTGAATTTTGCCACAGAGAGTAAAGCCTATGACAAACAATGCGTTATCAGATGATAATTTATACAATATAGCTAATTGGGGAGATGGGTATTTTCAAATTAACTCTCAAGGTAATATTGAAATATGTAAACAGGCAAACGAAAAAGGTACTGAATTACAAGCAATCGTTCATGCCGCTAATCAGGCAGGATTGCACTTACCGCTTCTCATTCGTTTTACCGATATCTTGCACGATCGGGTAACTCAAGTTTATAAAGCATTTACACAAGCCATTGAGAAAACTAATTATACCGGCACTTATAAATTGATCTATCCTATTAAGGTCAATCAAGAATATTGTGTTGCCAGTGAACTGCTTAAAGCTCCAAAGCACGCGGTAGGATTAGAAGCCGGAAGTAAACCAGAGTTAATGGCGGTATTAGGTTTATTACAGGATAGTAGTTCGACGATCATATGCAATGGTTATAAAGATCGCTGCTATATTCGTACTGCTCTAATTGCCCAACAAATGGGACATGAGGTTTTTATTGTCATTGAAAAACGATCAGAGCTTGATCTAATTCTCAATGAAGCCGAACAAATGCAAATAAAACCAAAAATCGGTGTGCGTATTCGCTTAGCGAGTAAAGGCGCGGGAAAATGGGAAAATACTGGTGGTGCGAAATCTAAGTTTGGATTAAATGCCGAACAAGTTTTAGATTTGGTCGAACACCTGAAAAATCGCAACGCGCTTGATTGCTTGCAGCTGATGCACTGTCACTTGGGATCACAGATAGCGAATATACTTGATATCCGAAATTGCATGCAAGAAGTTGCACGTTACTATGTAGAATTAAAAGCCCTCAACGCCCCGATTCAAACCATTGATGTTGGCGGTGGCTTGGGCGTTGATTACGAAGGGACTCATTCCAATGCTGGGTGCTCGATCAATTATAGCGCTGTTGAATATGCAACCAACATCCTTCTAGCTGTGAGGGATCTGTGCAGTGAAGCCGGTTTACCTGAACCTAATATTATTTCTGAATCTGGTCGAGCACTGACAGCTCACCATGCAGTGCTCGTAACAAACATCACGGATATAGAAATTATTAGCAACAAGCCGATTTTACCTGTCATTCAAAATAATGATTCTCGAGTTCTTCATGATATATGGGATACCTATCAAACACTAGCTGATCATTGTCCCAGCGAAATTTATAACTATGCTATTCATGCACTGAATGAGGCTAATGCTTTATTTAAACATGGGATAATTAGCCTAGCTGAAAAAGCAAAAGTCGAACAGTTATTCAATGCTATTTGTCTCGAATTACAAACACGATTAAAACGGAACCACCCTGGAGACCGAGATTTAATCGATTTAATTGATGAACGTCTAGCAGCGAAAATTTTTTGTAATATTTCTTTTTTTCAATCCTTACCGGATGCCTGGGCCATAGGACAAATTTTTCCTGTAGCACCTATTTCACAGATTACAGCAAAACCAACCATGCACAGTGTACTTGAAGACTTAACCTGTGATTCAGATGGCACTTTGAAACAGTATACTGGGAGTAGTCGGGTGAATCATACGCTCCTTCTCCCCCCCTATGATCACCAGAATCCTTATGCGTTAGGCTTCTTTTTAGTCGGTGCCTATCAAGAAATATTAGGCAACCTACATAACTTATTTGGTGATACGAATTCTATGGATGTGCTCCTAACTGGTAACGGTCAATTTGAAATTAATGACTTGGTCAGTGGTGACACAGTCACTAACGTATTAAATTTTGCTCATTTCGACACTAAAAAATTACTTCAAGTCTATGAACAGAAGCTGCTAAAGAGTGATTTAGATGGACATAAAATTCAAACATACCTCAACGAGCTTCGCAGTATTTTTACTCAATTAACTTATCTCGATAGTAATAAAACACAAGGTTATTCATCATGAACCCAATCGAACTTGGTTTTAAAATGCCTGCAGAATGGCATCCTCACACAAGATGCTGGATGGCTTGGCCTAGCCACCAACAAACATGGCAAAAAATTGGCTTAAAACGTGCAACGATGGCATTTGCACAAGTTGCAAATGCCATCGCTCAATACGAACAAGTCACTATGCTAGTTAATCCTGCTGCTATAAATGAAGCATCTTTACTATGCTCTGATGTTATTGAATTAGTACCTTTAGCAATGAATGATTCATGGACTCGTGATACTGGACCAACATTTCTATTAGATCAGCAGGGTAAACTAGCTGGTATTGACTGGATACATAACGCTTGGGGTGGTAACTATGATGACTATTCGCTAGATAATCTTATTGCATCTAAAATAATTGAGCGGTGTAATGCTCACTATTTCCATGCTCCATTAGTAATGGAGGGTGGTTCTTTTCATGTCGATGGTGAAGGCACCATATTAACAACAAAAGAATGCCTCCTAAATAAAAATCGCAACCCATCGCTTTCACAAAACGATATAGAGGAATATCTAAAAAACTATTTGGGAGGTGAAAAAGTAATCTGGCTAAACAATGGCCTAGTTGGTGATGAAACGAATGGTCATATCGATGAAATTGCTTGTTTTATCGCCCCAGGAAAAGTACTAGCTTTAGTGACTAATGACAAAAACGACGTCAATTATGAGATTTTGCAGAATAATATTAAACAGCTACAATCAACAACGGATGCTTTGGGCCGACCTCTACAGGTTTATACCATAGAACAACCACCAGCAACTTACCTAGATGGCGAACGGCTAACTTTATCTTATGTAAACTTTTACCTAGCTAATAAAGGCATTGTGATGCCTGCGTTTGGTTATGCTAAATACGATGAATCAGCCTACCAACTCTTTAAAAATCTTTATCCAGATCACCAGATTACCCAACTAGCAGCGATTGATATCTTTGCTGGCGGCGGCGGTATTCATTGCATTACTCAGCAACAACCACTGGCAAAATAGACTGATCCAAGCCGCACGAAAAATCTTTTTTCTTGCGGCTAATAGACAGTAAACCTAGTGATGAAAAACATAATAGTTATCAGCTACTTCAAAAATGGTGATTATTACATCTATAATGATTCAGCGTCTATTTCACCATCTTCTTTTTCTTGCTGTATCCGTAAATAAATTTCTTCGCGATGAACAGAGACATCTTTAGGTGCATTAATACCTAAACGAACCTGATTTCCTTTTACACCTAAGACAGTTATATTTACGTCATCACCAATAATTAATGTTTCACCTATTCGCCGAGTCAAAATCAACATGACCAAATCTCCCTAATTGGGTAACTACATTATGTCCATTGAATTAACTGATGGCCATTCTCAGTAGTTACAATTGAATGATAAATAATCTATTTTTCTGAGGTAATTTTACGAAATGAATCTTAACAAAACATTAAGAAACCCATGATCAACTGATTATTTGAATAAACTAATGCGCATAAAAATCATCTATGCTGGTTTTCCAGCATCAAACTTTATTGCCAGTAAGATTAACGGAATATACCCTAAAGTAAGCGCTTTCATCCCAGACAGATATCCCAACGCAACTAACACAGCCATAGGTAATAACCAGAATACATTCAAGGCCAGTACTGATAACGTGACTAGCGAATGGCTATTGAAGCGACGGGATGCGTGTTGGTAAGCATGGTTACAATGCGCTTCCCATATTCTATCACCGCGAACAAGGCGACGCAACAAGGTAATCGTTGCATCGACAATAAAAACACCCAACAATAATAACCATGCCCAAACATACGCTGGATTTTTTTCTGTCGCTTGAATCATTAGAATACCAATCACGATTCCTAAAAAACCACTCCCGATATCACCCATAAAAATTTTAGCTCGAGGAAAATTCCAACATAAAAAACCAGCGACTGCAGCTGCCAAGGATAAAGGCAATAACCCACTGCCGGAATAACCACCAAGATAATATAATAATGAACCGCTGATGCATACAGTCAGCGCTTCAATGCCAGCTAATCCATTAATTCCATCCATGAAGTTATATAAATTCAATAACCAGACCAGTAATAATGAAGTTAAAATAATGATTAAAGTACTATTCGATAGATTAAAACTATTCCATATGATTGATGGTAATCCATCTAATAAATAAATTGCAATGAGGGCAGCAAAACAATGGCCTGTTAATCGTAATAGCGCAGAAATCGTATACCGATCATCAAACCAACCCAAAATGGACACCCAAAATCCTGGAATCAGTACAGCTAAAATCGTCTGAAAAGAAATAGAATCAAAGAAAAAAGGATAGCACAAGGCTAGAGAAAAACTAATGACAATAGCCCCCCCTCCTCCTCTGGGTACGGGAATAGTATGGGAGCTACGCTGATTAGGTATATCCAGCAATTTAATATGCAATAAATACTGTCTTATTGCTAATGTTAATAGCCATGAAATGGTAAAAATAGCAAAAAAAGCAACTAACATCATCAGTCCTCATTGGATTTTTTGATTAGCAGTCGTATGACAACTAGAACGTTCGACAAAACTCCATTTTTTTATGAATAAAATAGGTTCAGCATGAACGTTTAGTTTAGTCCGTACGCCCACTTAAAAATATTATTTATCTTGTTGATGTACATAAGACACGTAACTCGCTGATAAATTATGATATTTTTTTGTAAATACGATGACCAATCACCTTAGGGAGTGGTCAAATGCTCTATATCATCTAATCGACCGTAACGATCCTCCAAGCGAAGAATATCATCTTCACCCAAGTAAGAACCTGATTGAACTTCAATAAGCTCAAGTGGCACTTTACCTGGATTTTCTAAGGCATGAATTTCGCCAACAGGAATATAAGTAGATTGATTTTCTGTCAATAAATAAGTCTCAGCACCACGAGTAACTTTAGCTGTCCCGCTGACAATAATCCAATGCTCAGCACGATGATAATGCATTTGTACTGAAAGTTTGGCTCCCGGATTAACTGTAATATGCTTTACCTGATAGCGATCTCCACTATCGAGGGCATCGTACATTCCCCAAGGACGATAAACTTCTCGATGGGTAAGGTACTCTTGTCTCCCGTGTGTTTTTATTTTATCAACTATTGTTTTAACATTTTGAACATTGTCTTTATGAGCAACTAAAACTGCATCCTTTGTTTCAACAATAATGAGATCCGTTACGCCAACTGCAGCAACCAATCGATGCTCTGCTTGCACTAGCGTCCCAGAAGTTTGTTCAGTAAACACGTCACCACACAACACATTACCATCATCGTTTTTATGACTAATATCCCATAGGGAAGACCATGAACCGATATCACTCCATCCTGCATCTAAAGGAACTACAGCAGCACTATCGGTTTTTTCCATAACAGCATAATCTATAGAGTCAGCAGGGCAAGATAAAAATAATTCTTTATTAACACGAATAAAGTTAGCATCCCTGGTACTTTGACTGAGTGCAGATTGGCATGTTTCGACTATTAATGGATTGAATTTTGTTAACTCGCGAATGTAGTGTTTGGCACTGAGAACAAAGATGCCACTATTCCATAAATACTGGTTGCTTTGCAGATAATGTTCAGCAGTTTTTAAATCCGGCTTCTCAACAAAAGAACTAACAGTATAACAACCATTCATCAGATCTTCGCCACGCTTAATATAACCATAACCAGTTTCAGGGCTAATAGGATGAATACCTAATGCAACTAATTTTCCTGATTCAACCAAACATTTAGCTTGATTGATTGCAACATGAAAAGCTATTTTATCTTGGATCACATGATCTGCAGCCATAACAAGCAGCACTGCATCTTCACGCTGTGCCAATACCTGCAGCGCGGCAAGCGCTAATGCCGGGGCTGTATTACGCCCTTCTGGTTCAAGGAAAATGTAAGTAGATTCAATGCCCAGCTGCCGCAATTGCTCGGCCACTAAAAAGCGATGCTGCTCATTACAAATTAGCCAAGGCTTATCATGCTCAATACCTTGCAAACGACAAATCGTATTTTGTAATAAGGATTGATGGCTATTTAATGCCAGAAATTGTTTGGGATTTAATTGACGCGATAAAGGCCATAGACGCACGCCAGAACCACCAGCTAGTATAATAGGTAATATCATTCACTAACCTTCGTAGGTAACAATAGCGGTTAGTTTAGCATAAACTATCGATGAAAATTAAACTCTAACTCTGTAGCTCACGGCTGTCGCATTAAAATTTAATCAATCTGTTGTAGGTTGGGCCTTGACCCAACAATAGGGTTATTAACCCTCGGATTAATTTGACGAATAGTTAGAAATAAGATCAAATGTCACTCAAATTTTAAAGAGGTAGCATGATGCATGAGATTGGACACATAGGATT
>JBMLTO010000089.1:0-17946 GCA_049239925.1 Legionella sp.
TAGAAAACTTTCCTGATTTTGCTGGAGATTTAAAATAACTGTCGATTCCTCAGGGCCTGACCCCGGGACCGTGTTCGTGATCGCGGGAGAATCAATTGTCAACACGCCCTCATGTATTGCGGTATTTTTTACGCCTTATGCATGGTTTAAGGTAGCAGGCGTTAATTTTACCCAACACTCTAACGGTGCTAGTAATGCATGCCATAAGTTTGCATAGACCCGTCCTTGCGAGTCACCACCATTATGCTGTTCGGCTGCGAGGTGGAGGATCCTAACGCCTTCTAAAGCATCGAGGGCGCGGGGAATATCTAACTGAAAAGGTAGCTTCGCAGTTGGCAATAGTTCTTGCCATTGTAAGATACACCCTATGAAGTCTTTGCTGCCATTTAGGTTGAAGTATTGCTTCAATCCTGCTTGCAGTAGATCATGTGTTTTTTGACCACAGGTCCACATACCAAAAGCGCTCATCACTCTATCGGGTATATGGGGTGGGGTATATGCCTCGTGGCTCCAGCGGGTGACTAAGGCAAAGCGGTTATTACCGGATGTATTGGGCTCACTTTTATGCCAAATTCGGGAATCAAATAAAATTCCATCCCCAGCGTTTACGGCAACGCTAACCTGGCCATTTAACCATCCGGGTGATTGACTGATTAGATCTTGAAAATCAGGTTGCCAAAAATCAATTGCCGCTTCGATGGCGTGCAAATGACTACCTGCCCAAAAAGATAGAGCCCCATCTTCTGGTTTCACCGTGTCTAAAGCCAGCCAGAGTGAGAGTTGATAGGGATTTTGGGGAGAATAAGCTAGATCTTGGTGGCAAGGCACCGCGGCATTGGCATAGATAGATTTACTGATAATGTTGGTTTTCTGTAAGGTCATGGGTTGTCCCATCACTGCATTTACCTTTTGCTGTAAGGAGGGAATCAAGGTATAGGCCTGGTGGGTTATCGGTGAAGGGTGGACCCAGCGGCTAACATTGCGAAGGTAATTTGAGGTGTCACAGGATAGCGCTAAGGCACAATGATCAATGGCTTGGAAAAGCCCTGGTTTCACCTGTGAGATGGTCTGGGGCGTGCAGAGATTAGGAATAAGGCAATAGCCTTGGTGTAACAACTGATCTTTATAAGAACTCATGATTGTTTGGTCACTACCAGTAGGTTTAAGTAGGCATGAATACTGATGTTCGCTTCTATCGTTAATCCAGTAGATGCTAGCAAGGTTTGCCATTGTGATAAACATCGTAATTCGCCACCACTTTCAACCAACATGTTGAGGTCTAGTAGGCTGCCTTGTGCTGTTTCTTCTGCCAATATCAGCTCAAATAGATAAATTTTCCCATGCGGGGTTAGGGCATTGGCTGCCTGCATGAGAATATTCTGTGCTTGGGATTCAGGCCAATAGTGCACAACTTTTGGTAATAAAATAGCATCAGCCGTGTGCGGCCAGGGGGTTAAGATATCGTGCTGTATTTTGTCAAACGAAACAGTTATATGCGAATCAATGTCTTTTAAGACATAAGCTTCATCAAGTAGTAGACCTTGAAGATGTGGGAAAGTTGTCAGTAGCTTTGTTAGGATAAATACTGAACTACGACCAACGGCTATCAGTTGATGATGTTTTTGCCAATCAACCAAGGTATTAATCGCTGCAAAGTCCTGTGCAGCATAGCCATCAATCGCGCGATGATAGTGCTTTAAAGTGGTACCACTTGCCTTTGCTTTAAATAAAGGATGATAGTCATTATAGCCAGACTGGATATAGCTTGGTAGGGCTTTCCAATCGAGTGAGTTCACATCCGACCACATGATCGCTGCAGATGATAGGAAGGCACCTTGCTGTTCCGTGACCAGCCATTTACCTTTGTTAGTCAGCTGCCAGATTGATGCAGAGTAGGAGATTAAGTCTAATTCCCACAGGGCCCTTAATAGTCGATGTAAGTGCTTCTCTGGAATTTTCATTGTGTTGGCTAATTGTGCTGTAGAACCTGGCAAGGCATCAAAGATCTTTAATTTGACTGCTGTGGCTATGATTTCCGTGCGCCAAAAACCCACCATCTCATTGGAAAGTTGTTGCCACGGTTGGGATAAGGCTTTTCTGATGACCGTAAGGGTGTTGCCTTGCGTGTTGATTGTTAATAGCTCACCATCCATGGTTTCTACTCGTGCTATACCGTTATAGAAGGGTTCTATCTGAGCGTAGCGATGGCTATAAAGCGCTTTTCCTGCTTTGTTAATATGATGCCAACCTCTTTCATCTTTGGCACGAGCATAGCCTTTATGGAAGATATCTAAGTCTAAAAAATACTGTTGATACAAAGGTATGCCGTATTTATCAATATGGGTATGAAGTCCATGCTCATTACAAATAACCGCTATTCCCTCTTTAAAATCACCAACATACGGATAAACTTTTTTATAAAGGTAGCGTCCCTTTCTATCAATATGTGTGTAGAATCCCTCGTCATTTTTTACGACACAGCAACCCTCTTGAAAATTACCACACCACCGAAAGCGAGAAGTGTAGAGGGATTGTCCTGTTGGGGTGATATGAAACCATTGATGGTTTTGATTAACAGCAGCAAGGTGTTCATAAAAGCCAAATGTTTCAGTAAATCGATGTGCATAAGCTGCGTTTCCCTGTACATCGATATGGAATGCTCCGCTATCATCTCTAACTGGTGCAAGACCTGGCGCATGGTATTTCAATACATGGAGAAACCGGTGTTCATAGAGTGGCTTATTATCGACAAGGTGAAAGGTTTCGCAGCTAGAAACGTTTGTTTTTTCCCAGGATTGTTTGAGCATCATACCTCTCATAGATGGTTGTAAAGAATTTTTATTGATTCGTGTCTGATATAAATGGGCGACGCATATTGCAACCTTTACAAACCTGATTGCTCGTATAGTTCTGGCATAATCCTTGATAAGCATCACTGTTCCAAATAGTTGATAAGGAATGATGATTTAACTGACCAAACTCACCCAACTTTCGTCGTTCTTTATCAGGCGCACAGCAAGGGTTAAAACGACCATCGCTTGCTACCCATGCTTCGTTTCCTAGAAAAGGGCATTCTCCCCCAGGAGCCAGATCATGCATTGCTTGTTCATCTAAAGGGTAGATATTTTCTAATTTAATCGCTTTGCCATTCGGCAATAAACTACGCTTAGCAATAGTCGATGCCTGTTCAACTGCTTGATTCCAAGCGGCAATCGCCTTGGTATCTCGTCGCATGGATAAGGACTGTATTTCTGGAAAGTGTGCCCATAAATGGTGTCCTTTAATCCGATCAATGCCAAGTTCAATACCCAGTTTTACAATATCAGCGAGTTGGTGGACATTAGTTTGCAAAAAAGTTAGTTGTAGTGTCACTTGGCAGTAGTGTCTATTGGTTGCAGCATATTGATTGCGTATGGCAATAAATTGTTTGACATTATCCAGCACGTTTTCCCAAGATGTTCCAAGCATAATGTTTTCTTGAACCTCTTTCGTTGCACCATTCCAAGAAATTTTCACATCAGAAGTTACAGGAACAATTAATCTGGCCCATGCATCAACACCTTTTTTGGGAAAAGTCCCATTCGTTGTTAGGTTCAGCTTAATTTTGTACTGGTGGCATAATGCAAGGATGGTCTCGAATTCTTTGTAAAGTAGCGGCTCCCCCATAGTCGAGGGAATGATTTCTCGTAAGGGCGTGCCCTCTGCATCCGCTAAAATTTTTTTGATTAACTCGATATTCATGCGCCGTCTTGGTATTCCTGCGCGAATACGTTCCTGACGAGTTTTACTAAAGGGGGAATGATCTTCACACATGATACAACTTAAATTGCAGTCATCTGGGTTTGTATCGAAGGTAATTCGCCATGGTCCTGGACGTTTATGCATACGATAAGATCCTTTATAATAATTTTGTTTGAATTGCTTGCTGGTAGATTGTTTCTAGGTTGATAACGTGTGCATTGATATCAGGGATATCGCGGTCGTTCGACTGCAAGTAACCTTGACTACCTAATTGTCTAGCTAATTGAGGGTTATCAATCATCCGCTGCATTTGCTCTACTAAGCTGTTTATATTCCGGTGCTCAAATAACAAACCATTTTTTTCGTGAAGCACATACTCAGCCATACCACCTGTATCTGCTGTAATAACCGGTAATCTAACTTGTAAGGCTTCGTGGATAACTAAGGGAGAATTTTCTACCCAGATAGACGGTACAACAATGCAATCAACCTGATTAAATACATCGTTGACGATATGTTCATTGTGATATTCCGGAAACCATTGAATACGAGATTGAACCTCCTCTGGCAACGTTGCAACGATAGCTTTTAACCCTTGCGTATTTTGAGCATTTGGCCTTCCCCAAATGAAGAGCTGGCTTACTCCTTTCAGTAATCCAAATGCTGAAATTAAGTGTTGAATCCCTTTCGCCGGGATATGGGTACCAATATAGCCAAAGGTAAAGGGAGCATTAGCTGTGCGTTGACGATTTTGTAAACGCACGCGATCGAAGCCATAATCGAGATAGATCATTTTTTGTGCTGGTATATCAAATTCGCGAATATACCGTTGATGGAGATAACGAGATGGCGCGATAAAATAAGTAACTTGCTTAAGGATAGTGCGAATATGAGCCATCCTGCGCGCGACCCAATCAGTCCAATAGGTTTGATCCCTATCTGCGTCATGGTGACTTCCCGAAAAATAACCGGCGTAACAGTGTTTGGCGCATTTGCGATCATCCTGCCCATCACATAGAGCCCAAAGTTGGTTTTCAGGAGCTGCATTACGCTGAATGAATTGTCCCCGAGGACACATGAGCCAATAGTCATGCAGCGTATAAACAATAGGTATATTCTGTTTGGCGATCTCATGAACCAATGATGTTGATAAATGATTGAGATGACCAATATGAACGATGTCAGGTTTTGTAGTCGTTAGTAATTCAGCAACGATTGTATCAACTTCAGGATGTTGGTAGCGATAGCGATATTTTTCTCCAGGAATATTAATGCGGTAAAGCGTAACACGAGGGTCTAATGGGTCTTGACTACGAGTCAGTGCAAAGTCTTGTGCGAAAGGGTTCTCTTCTCGCGTCAATACATCCACTTGATGTTTGTTGGCCAAGCCGTGGCATAGCATTTGGCTATAAACTTCAGAGCCCGCATTATACAGCGGTGGGTAACCATGTATGATTTTTAATATACGCACTGTATTTTCCTAATATCTACTGTTCTTGTTGCGCTTGAGCGATAAAATCAGCTACCAGTTGTTGCACGCCTGTCGCAATGTCGATAGATGGTTGCCAGTTTAGTAGTTGCTGCGCACGAGATGAATCACCATAAAACTGAGCAACATCGAAGGTGCGTGGTGGCGCCTCTATGAAATGGCTTGAACTATTGCCTGCGCTTATTGCTAATTTTGCTAGTTCTAGCAATGTTGTTCCCTTTCCAGTTGTTAAGTGCATGGTCGGTAAGGATTTTTTTTGCTCCAGCAGGCGTATTGCTTGATGAATACCATCGGCAACATCCTGCACGTGGGTAAAATCAAAGGTATTATCCAATCCGTCAATACGCAATACTTTTCCTGTCGCTGCTGCTTTACAGAATGCAGGTACAACACGGTCTTGGTAATCATCTATTCGCCCATAAACGCTAGAGAAGCGTAAAATAGCGGTAGTTAGTCCAAGCGATTCAAATTGGTTGACCAGCTCTTCGGCGGCAACTTTCGATCGAGCATAGGTATTGATTGGTTGCCAAGGGGCTTCCTCAGTAACTGGGAAATATGATTGTTGACCATATACTTCGCGGCTACTGGCATATAAGACCCAAGGTTTACGAGCCGATTCGTAGGCTGCTGATAATATATTTTTAGTTCCAATCACATTGGTTTGCCAGCACTGTTCCGGCGCTTGCTCACCCCAAATAACCCTAGACACTGCTGCAAGGTGGATAATGCCATCGCAATCCCTAATAGCCTGCTTGACTTGTTCAAATTGTGTAATGTCACCGAAACCAACGTGATTTTTCGGTAAGAGAAAATCTAGTTCGTTAATTTGATAGCGATGCTGATTAAGATATTTGCCTAATGTTTTGCCAATTAATCCCTGAGAACCACTGATACATATAGTTGGCATACAAACTCCGGTTGTGTTCAAACAATCATATGGTTTCACTACGCCATTCCGAGCTAGAGTCACAAGGATACTGGGTATAATATCCTGTTTTATTTGACGACAAGGAGCGTATTTATTTACAGGCGATCAGTATACTATATTTTTCAACTTTAGCCATTTTTCCCAGGACCGTTCGCCTCGAAGGGTTTTCTAGGCAGCTAAACTGAGCAGATCGATCAATGAATCGATGCTTTCTTTTGAGCATTTGTGTCAATCAAACTGATTGTCAGACGTTGAAAAATACTTATTTGACCCAATTGATCGTCTAACTAACGCCATGACAATTATCACTTACAAGGTTTTACTTTATAAAAGTATACATATTTATAAATAACTACAAGCACTATATTTTTTTGGGGTATAATATTAGCCGTATTGATTATCACGGATTATGAGTATGAGCTGGTTGAAAAAATTGTTACCTTCGAAAGTTAGAACTGAAACTACGCACAAAAAAGGAGTCCCTCAAGGATTATGGGTAAAGTGCTCGGAATGTAATGAAATTCTTTATGCTTCTGAGCTAGAGAAAAACTTATCCATTTGCCCTAAATGCAATCATCATCATCGGATTGGAGCAAGAGTACGGATAGAACAAATTCTTGATGCTGGCAGTATGAGTGAGATCGCTGAAGATTTAGAGCCCATCGATCGACTTAAGTTTCGTGATACTAAAAAGTACAAGGAGCGTATTGCTCAAGCGCAAAAAACTACTACTGAAAAAGAAGCTTTAATTGTTATGAGCGGTACTTTATGCAATTTGCCCGTCGTTGTTAGCGCATTTGAATTTAATTTTATGGGTGGTTCAATGGGGGCAACGGTAGGAGAAAAGTTTGTTCGTGCTGTCAATCAAGCTCAGACTAATAAGTGTCCATATATTTGTTTCACAGCAAGTGGTGGCGCGCGAATGCAAGAAGGCTTATTTTCTTTGATGCAAATGGCTAAGACTGCCGCTGCGTTAGCAAAATTTTCTGAATCAGGCTTACCATTTATTGTTGTGCTAACAGATCCTACCATGGGTGGTGTGTCAGCAAGTTTCGCTAGTCTTGGCGATATTATTATTGCTGAGCCTAATGCTTTAATTGGTTTTGCGGGTCCACGTGTTATTGAGCAGACCGTGCGGCAAACGTTGCCTGAAGGCTTCCAGCGTAGTGAATTTTTACTTGAACATGGGCATATCGATATGATTGTCGATCGTAGTGTATTACGCACCACAATTGCTGAAATCATAGCTAAACTAACCAAGCAAGATTTGAGTGTGATGAATGACTAATGTAGCCACCTACTCAGTTTCTGCTTGGTTAAATTATCTTGAAAATCGCCATGGCGTAGAAATACAACTAGGATTAGCGCGCATCGATGAGCTAGCGATTAAATTAAATCTTAAAGAGATAAATGCTACGATTATTACTGTTGGGGGAACCAATGGAAAAGGATCGACAGTAGGGGCCTTGGAAGAAATCTATTCTGTCGCGGGCTACCAAGTAGCGAGTTATACGTCGCCTCATTTGTTACACTTTAATGAACGAATACGCATCAATAAGAAAGCAATTGATGATCGGTACCTCTGTGAAGCCTTTCAATGGTTACACCAATACTCAGAAAGCCGTAGTCTAACGTATTTTGAAATGACAACAGTAGCTGCACTGTGGATTTTTAAACAATTTAAGTTAGATGTCATTATTTTAGAAGTTGGTATGGGGGGACGTTTAGATGCCACCAATATTATTGATGCTGATTTATCAATTGTAACAACTGTTGATTTTGATCATCAAGCATACCTAGGACATACCCTTGAGGCTATTGGTTATGAGAAAGCTGGTATTTATCGTTGTAATAAGCCAGCTATTTACGGTGATACAAATCCACCCGCATCGCTAGTAAGATATGCCCGTGATTTAGGCAGCCATTTTTTATCGTTAGGGAATGATTTTAGCTATGTAAAAGACCAGGATACAATCACTGTCTTTAATGAACAGATGAATAACTTAGTTAGCTTAACTCAAGTAACGATTAACCCAAAAGCAGCTGTAGCAGCTGTAATAGCCAGTTATCATTTGCAAAAAAAACTACCTGTTTCACCTAAACAATGGCAACAAGCATTGAGTCATTTATCTATACCTGGGCGGTTACAAGCTATACAATATGGTAGTCTTAATATTTTATTAGATGTAGCACATAATTCTCAGGCTGTTAACTTATTAGCTAACTATGTTGCCTCCAATCAACCTGACGGAAAAATATTTGCCATTTTTTCTGCATTGAAAGATAAAGATTTATGCGGCTTACTTGCACCTATGAAAGGGGTAGTGGATGAGTGGTATCCTGCTCTGGTCGATAGTAAGCGTGCAGCGAGCTCAGAAGATTTAAAAAGAGCATTTTCTAGCGTTTTAGATCAAACAATAGTCGTTTATGAGAGGCCTGCAGATTCTTTTAATCAGGTGAGACAAACAGCTGGTACATTCGATTTGATTATTGTATATGGTTCTTTTCTTACTGTTTCTGCTGTGATGGCCGAGTTAAATATTGCTAGTCGGGATTAAATATTATGAAAATTACTGTGGATGAAAGAATTAAGCATCGAATAATTGGCTTATTAGTGATTACAGCAATTGCTGTGATTATTTTGCCTGCTATTATCAATCAATCCAATTATTATGTGGATGAACAATCTCATAATTCAGTATCAATTAAAGAGATTCGTATTGAGCATAAAAAAATTTCCAGTCGAAAGCCTCCTCGTATTCAACCAGCAATTAACAGTCATATCAAGCTTCCATCTACCATATATCCTATAGTATTTTTACCAAAAACCATGCCTCAATCGCTTCAGACTATTTCGGCAAAGGCTAAAATTGTAGCTATTCCTATCGTCAAATCACCAGTAGCTGTTTTAAAAAAAGCGAGGGAAAAAAAGCAGATAAATCGACCTCAACGAACCATGAAAGAAAGCTATATGGTTCAATTAGCTTCTTTTGCTCAACTCAGAAATGCCTTAGCACTTATACAACAATTACAATCTAAAGGTTATAAGGCTAGTTATACAAAAATATTTGTCAAAGATGGCGCTTTATTCAAAGTGACTGTAGGAGGCGTGGCTAATAGGAATGAAGCATATGTTTTGCAACAAAAGCTTGCTAAAGATGTGAAGTTAAATGGTTATATTATTCAACTAGGTGAGAAATAAGGATGTCTTGGCATTGGATTGATTATATTATTTGTGGGGTGATTGGCTTATCAGTTTTAACTGGATTTTTCCGTGGTTTTTTAAAAGAACTAATAGCGCTTTGCGTTTGGTTTCTCGCCATCTGGTTAGCGTTTACTTATTCCGCTGATCTTGATCCGTGGGTACGGCCATATATACACGATTCTACAGCTAGACGTGCTGTTTGTTTTGTCATGATACTGTTGGCAACAATTATTGTTGGTGGCTTATTTAATGCCATATTAAGTTTTATTTTACGACGTTCGGGATTGAGTGGTACCGATAGATTATTAGGATTGGGCTTTGGTTTTGTGCGTGGTATTTTTATAGTTGGGTTGATGATGTTAATTGTCAAGCTTAGCGGTTTTCCGTATCAATCATATACGGTTCAATCACAATTCTATTCTAGATTTGATCCTCTAGTTAGTTGGCTCGCCACATTTACACCGAGCTTAATTGATCAAGTTAAAAATTTAGATAAAGAACATAGCAATTTGTCACAGCAGCTTCAAACATTAGAGCCATCTGATGATTAAAGGCGGTTGATAATGCTGGGGCGTGTTGACAATTCATTTTCTGGCCTGCGTGCCACAACTTATTTGCGGCATCCATTCGATCTTATAAATGGTTGATTAATAGAATTCCAACATCCGAACTCTATGGGTAGGTCTCGCCAAGGGTTTAGACCACAGCTCATCACTGGGTATCCGTCTAGCTATTGCGAAGTCGCGGTGCGTAGGCGGAGGATGAATTGTCAACACGCCCTATAAATAATCGTAATTGTTCTCTTGTCAGCCTTTTAAATTATCGCTAGTCTGCAGGTTTAACTTTAAATACCAAAACTATGCTTGAACTTATTAATCTTGCTTTTGATTACACGGACAAACCTCTTTTGCGGGGAATCAGTCTTGCGGTTAATCCTGGAGAACTTTTACATATACGTGGTGCCAATGGCAGTGGTAAAACCACCTTGCTTAGATTAATTGCGGGATTGATAAAACCATCAGATGGTGTCATTCGATACCAAAACAAAGAAATTCATGATGATTTATCTTGGTATCAGCAATATATTTGTTATGTTGGACATAAAACGGGATTGAGTAAACAACTAACTTTGCGTGAAAATTTACTATTTGATCTAAAAAACCAGCATTTATCTGATAATGTAGACATTCTTTTTGACAAGTTTGATCTGGGCTCGTTAACGGAATTACCGTATGGATTGCTTTCCATGGGGCAACAACGTAAAGGAGCTTTATTGCGTTTATGTATTTCTAAAGCCAAAATCTGGTTGCTTGACGAACCTTTTGTTGCTTTAGATTCTCAAGGCATCGAAACATTACTAATATTTATGCATGAACATTTAGCGAATGAAGGACAAATTATTTTGAGTTCTCATCAATCGATATCATTAACTAGCAGAAACCACCAAGAGTATTATTTATGATTAATTTGGTTACCTTGTTTCAACAACAATTTAAGCGAGAAGTTCTCGTGCAGGTTCGCCAATTACGCTCATTGATAAATACCTCCTTGTTTTTTCTAATGATTATGTTTTTTTTTCCACTAACGTTACCACCAGCACCGGCTTTATTACACACTATTATTCCAGGGATAAGTTGGATCGCCATGTTGCTAGCTATGCTGTTATCAGCAGAACGAATTTTTCAACAAGACGTTGATGATGGGGTTGTTGAACAGTGGTTAGTATCCGGCCAACCATTAGCTTTTATCGTTGCGATAAAAATTATAGCGCATTGGATTTTAACGGTGCTACCGATGCTGTTGTTGTCTCCAATTATTGCACTTTTATTTGCCCTGAATTTGCATCAAACCTTAACCATTATGCTTAGCTTGGCTTGCGGTTCGCCTGCAATCTTATTTTTATGTGCTTTAGCGGCTGCTTTTGGTATTAGTTTACAGCAAAAAAGTGTATTAATTGGATTGATCTTATTACCATTAACTATTCCAGTGATGATTTTTGGTAGTGGTGCGATTACCGCTGCGCTGCATGGACTACCGATCAAAGGTCATCTTGCCTTAATGTCGGCTATTTCATTAATCAGTATCGGTTTGTTGCCATCTGCGATTGCGGGGGTTATTGGTATAACTACAACTGATTCTATGAGTGTATCTTAACCATATACAAGGTTCAGTCAATTAAGCTCGTAAAACAAAGATGCCCATGATAAAATTCTTTTTTTATTTGATCTAAACGATTTCTATGTGGAAATATTTATATCAATTTGCATCGCCTAAATTTTTTTACCGTTTTGCAGGTAACTTTGTCCCGGTAATAGCGATGCTCACATTGTTAACCCTGTTAGTCGGATTGATTTGGGGCTTGGTATTTGCGCCTGCAGATTACCAGCAAGGCGATGCTTTTCGAATTATTTATATTCATGTTCCGTGCGCATTTTTATCGATGGCTATTTATGCTTGGATGGGATTTTTAGCCTTACTGTTGTTGATATGGCAAATTAAAATGGCTGGATTGCTGTTGGTAACGTCAGCTGAACTTGGCGCCTGTATGGCTTTCCTTGCTTTATGTACGGGTAGCATCTGGGGTAAGCCTATGTGGGGTACCTGGTGGGTATGGGATGCTCGTCTTACTTCTGAGTTAATTTTATTTTTTCTTTATGCTGCAATCATCGCTACGGCAAATAGCTATAAAGATAAAAATCAAGGAGATAAGTTAGTTGCTATTCTAAGTTTGGTTGGGTTGGTTGATTTGCCGATTATTCATTATTCTGTCTATTGGTGGAATACGCTTCACCAAGGAGCAACTTTATCATTAGTGTCTAAACCTAAAATTCATAGCAGTATGCTTTATCCTTTACTTGTGATGTTAGCAGCTTTTTCATTGTATAGTCTGTTGATCATTTTATTAAAGGCGCGTTCTGAGTTGTTACGCAGAGAGCGGCACCAATCTTGGGTCCACACGTTAATAGAAAAGGAATGTTGATGAACCAACTTCGACAATGGTTTGCAATGGGAGGGTATTCTTTATACGTTTGGCCGGCATATGGCTTAGTTTTAGCCGTATTAATAATTAATTTATTGTTTATTAGACAACAAGCTCATAAAACGAAAAGGCAATTGAAAAATTGGTTTAAAAGGCATCATCATGCATCCAAAACGCAAACGTAGATTTTTTTTATTGATTCTTATACTGATTATTATTGCTGCTGCTGTAGGACTAATGGTTTACGCGTTAAGACAAAATATCAATTTGTTCTATACACCTAGCCAAATTGCGTTGGGTCAAGCTCCATTGAATCATCCAATTCGTATTGGTGGCATGGTTGTGAAAGGGAGTATCACTCGCTTAGAACAAGATAAATTAAATGTTCATTTTAAAATAACTGACTATAAAAAGACAATTATTGTCCATTTTTATGGAATTTTGCCTGATTTGTTTAGAGATGGGCAGGGGATTGTAGCTAATGGCCAACTGAAAAGTAAGGATTATTTCAATGCCTCTGAGGTGTTAGCAAAACATGATGAAAACTATATGCCTCCCGAGGTTAAAAGTACCTTGATTACGACGGATAACAAATCATTATGATTGCAGAGCTAGGTTTATACTCATTAATTATTGCGTTAATGTTTTCGATATTATTAGGTGTTATTCCGGCTATTGGTATTCGATTAAATCGATTACCGATGATTAAGTCCGCACCGATTTATGTGTGTGGTCAATTTTTATTTATCAGTATTGCATATCTGTGTCTAACGTGCTGTTTTTTATTCGATGATTTTAGTGTCGTTTATGTTCTTACGAATTCCAGTATTCAACTGCCTTGGTTTTATAAGCTTTGTGCAGTGTGGGGTGGACATGAGGGGTCAATGTTGTTATGGGTGACCATTTTAAGTTTATGGATGCTTACCGTTTGCTATTTAAGCTCTTCTCTGGACGAGAATATGCGTGTAAGAGTTCTGGTTGTTTTAGGATGGCTGAGTGTTGGGTTTATTCTTTTTTTATTGGCAACATCTAATCCTTATATCCGTCAATTCCAAATTCTTGATACGCCGGGTAGAGATTTGAATCCTTTATTACAAGATCCTGGTTTTTTATTTCATCCACCGATGCTTTATATGGGCTATGTTGGTTTTTCCGTTGCATTTGCATTTGCAATTGCCGTTTTGTGGGCGGGACATCTAGATTCCTCTTGGACTAAGTGGACCAGACCTTGGACACTGGCTGCTTGGTGTTTTCTTACCACTGGTATTACGCTTGGTAGTTGGTGGGCTTATCGTGAATTGGGTTGGGGAGGTTGGTGGTTTTGGGATCCGGTTGAAAATGCATCGTTTATGCCGTGGTTAGTCGGTACTGCTTTAATCCATTCGTTATCAGTTAGCGAACATCGTAATCAGTTCAATGCTTGGACGCTCTTGCTGGCCATTAGTGCATTTTCACTCAGCTTAATCGGTACATTTTTAGTTCGATCAGGTGTATTAACGTCAGTACATGCCTTTGCTGTCGATCCCCAGCGAGGGGTCTATATCTTAACATTTTTATTATTGGTGATTGGTGGCTCGTTATTTCTTTTTGCTATACGAGCACCGCGGTTGCAGCGTCAACAGCAAACCATTTTTTTATCTCGTGAAAGTATCTTATTATTAAATAATGTTTTACTGGTCGTGATCATGCTAACTGTACTCATGGGTACAGTTTATCCATTGTTAATCGATGGATTAGGTTTAGGTAAATTGTCAGTAGGGGCTCCTTATTTTAATGCGGTGTTTATTCCGTTGGCGATACCCTTATTTATCTTAATGGGTTTAGGCATACATCTAAATTGGTTGCGTGATCATTATAAAAAAATATTAAATCGGTTGAGTTTGCTTGCGATCATCAGTGTAGTGAGTCCTTTTTTACTCTTGTTATACATGGGTGGTTTGTTTAATGGTGCCATGCATATAGGTTTAAGTGTTGCTATTTGGATTTTGCTGACAACAATTAAGGCATTTTGGCTTCGTTGTAAACTGCAGGGAATGGTTAATGTCTCTATGGCTTTTTTAGGAATGGTTATTGCTCATATGGGCGTAGCGGTATGTATCATTGGTATTACAGTATCATCAGGCTTAGGGATGCAAGATGATGTTAAGATGCATCCTGGTTCTACTATAAGCTTCGCTGGTCATCAAATTACTTTTCACGATGAACAGCCAGTAACTGGTCCCAATTATCGTGGAACAAGGGCACATTTTTTAATAAATAAGTATCATGATAGGAAAGATATTTATCCAGAAAAACGCATCTATACCATTGGTCAGATGGCTATGACTGAATCCGCTATTGATGTCACATTGTTTCGTGATTTGTATATTGCTTTAGGCGAACCTTTAGATCGGCAAACATGGTCTGTACGTTTATATTATAAGCCTTTAGTACGCTGGATATGGGGAGGGGGCGGTTTGATTTTATTAGGCGGTTTGTTTGCTCTAGCTGATAAGCGTTATTATGTTAAAAAAAAAGTAACTATTTTTGAGATCAATGAGGCTAAATTATGAAGCCAATATATTGGCGACTATTGCCGTTAATTATATTTACAGTATTAGTTGCTTTTTTTTGGCATGGATTATCGCTAGATCCGCAAAAAATTCCATCCGCTTGGATCAATAAACCTATTCCATCATTTAAGCTACCAGATTTACAGGTGAATGGTCAATTTTTTACATCTCAACAATTGCGTGGAAAAATTTCTTTATTAAATATATGGGCCAGTTGGTGTAACTCTTGTGCGCAAGAGCAAATTTTTTTGATGCAGCTTGCAGATGAAGGTATAGATATTTTTGGTCTAAATTACAAAGATCAACGTGATGATGCGATAAAATGGCTAAAAAAATGGGGAAACCCATATCAGCAGATAGCTAGTGATAGCTCAGGGAGCGTTGCAATTGATCTCGGTGTTTATGGTACACCTGAGACTTTCTTAATTGATAGTCAGGGTATTGTGCGGTACCGTCATGCTGGTGTTTTAGATATCGATATCTGGCAACGTGAATTTCTTCCGCTCCTAAAAAACCTGGAGAACCGATGAAATTGATTAACACATGGATACTTACCTTGGTAGTAGCGGGCAGTTCTATCATTAGTTTTGCCGGGAGCATCTATCCATTATCCAGTCAACAACAACGTATACAATTTCAACGTTTATTACATGAGCTACGTTGTTTGGTCTGTCAAAATCAAGATTTGGCTGATTCTAATGCCGATTTGGCTAAAGATTTAAGGGCTCAAGTTTATCAGCTTGTTAAAGCCAATAAAAATGATAATGAAATTATTCAGTATCTTACAGAACGATATGGCGATTTTATACTATTTAAGCCACCCATAACTGTAATGACTGGTTTTTTATGGTTTGGTCCAGCAGTATTCTTATTATTAGGCTTACTGGTATTTTGGGCCACTTGTTGTCAGCAGAAAAAATCATGAATCATCATCTATGGGATTTTTATATCGTTTTGCTCATGCTAACCGCGCTTGCCTTAACCTTCGCACTTTATCCCTTGCGAAGATACGCTACGCTGCGGATCGCATTATTGCCATTATTGCTATTATTTTGTGGATATTGCTATTGGTCTTGGGGTGGTTTTTTTATTTGGCAAAATCATTTGCAATTCCAGGAAAAACAAAAGCAAGTGCAAGCTTTATTAGAAGGATTAAATAATCCACAGGACTTAATAGCCAAACTCAGATCGAAGCTTCATGATGATATCAGCAGTGCAAAAGGTTGGTACTTGTTAGGTAAGTTATATGCTTCTCAGCACGAATGGTCAAAGGCTAATGAAGCGTTCACCAAAGCGCATGATTTCTTGCCGAACGATAAAAAGATTGCGATTAATTATTTACAAAGTCAATGGCAATTGAACCATCAACATTTTGATGAAGCAAGCCAACAGCTAATAAGTTCCCTTTTGAATAAGGATCCAAATCAGCCAGATTTACTTGCTATGTTGGCTCTTGATGCGTTTCTTGCTAAAAATTATAAAGTTGCCATTTACTACTGGAAGCGTTTATTACCATTGCTCCCTAAGAGTTCACAAGATGCACAAAAAGTTAGTCAAGCAATCATTAACGCTCGAAATTTGATGACTGAACTTTAGAGCCATAGTGCTGCTTAAAAGCGGGTCCTGAGACGCCTGCTTAGCAGGCGTCTCGGTGTGACTTTTTAACGTTGCAATAAGCCCAAAGTGAAGTATTTGCACTCGTATATCCGACCATTCAATAAATAACGTATTTTACGTGTTTGGGCCTTGATGATATTCGCACGCTGTCTCCGTTATCACAACCTCAGTATGACTGAGCACGGGCACAAAGAATTGGTTGCTGTGCGTGATGGATATCGAGAGTCATCGGCAAGTTGGGAAGAGTTAGTCACGAGCTTACGGCAAAGAAGCCTTTTGCATTTACCAAAACTGGCTGCCACAGCTGGGGTTAAATTACAGAAACGGGGCAAATGCGAATCGGGGCATTTATCCACCGAGTAGTAAACCTAACTCCTTAATAAGATGGGCTGAAGCATGAGCAATCATAGCTGCCTCTAATCCATATTGCTTATATAAAAAACTAAAAACAATACCGGCTAAGGTATTGCCAATAATTATATAAGTCACTATGTGCGCTGTTAGATGACCAGCTAAAACATGAGCAGCAGGAATATGTCCTAGAGCAAATAGTAAGGAATTAGCTAGTATTGAAATCCAAACTATTAGTCGAGAAGGGGTATTCTGATCGCGCTGAATAAAGCGCCACAACAACCAGAGTATCAGTGTCATCAAACCCCACCGCATTAAGATTTCTTCAGTAATCCCACCATAAAAAACTTCAGTCAAAATTCTATATATGGGATTAACTTGTGGTGCGCTAGCAATTAACTCAGGTGGAATGAAATAATTAAGTCCAATAAGGAATATACCAACGATAAAACCAGCTACACATCCCGGTTTAAGCTGAGGACACAACCTTTCAACAAACTTGTGTTTTGTGACTATTGCTTCAAAACAAGGTGAATGCAAATCAACTTTAGAGTGAAAAGTCATGCCTATCCAAATAAAAAAAGCTATGATAGCACTGCTTTGTAACAGTTGAGTCAATAGAATAGTCCATAATGGAAGCGATAACGTTTTATTAATTAGCATTGCAGGTAGTAGTAACAGCATAAACAACACACCAATCATGCCAGCCAACCACATTAAAATACCTTGCTTCATTTATATCTGCCTATATATGAATAATCGCACAATAATCCTTATGCGATGAAATTATCATCAACTCATCGCATAATCCATTTTTTATTCCAGATTATCTCAATAAAATCTAATCGTATAATTAGTAAGGACTCAAAATACCCAAATTGAAGCATACATCACTTATCAAAAATCGACTGATAAATCGCCACTAACCTTGGAAAGTTATCAAAGCGATTTGCTTCAATTTGCGACCTGGTTTGAATCGGTTAATAAAGCAGACATGAAATTGGCTAACATCACACCGACTGATGCACGGTATGCGTTCGGCTAAATACGGTTTGCATTTAGGTTAAACGGCAATAGAGCCTT
>JBMLTO010000090.1:0-10980 GCA_049239925.1 Legionella sp.
GCGCCGAAAAACAAATTCAAGGATGGAGCAGAAAAAAGAAGGAAGCCCTAATCTCCGGTGAATGGGACAAGCTTTCCTACTTGGATCAACAAAAGAAAAAATAGTCTTGATGTTTTTTATAAGTATACAAGCGGGGAGCTTTGATGATTAATTTGTGGCCACTGTTATTGCCTGCTGCTGCATGGTCAGGTTGGTGGATAGCTAGACGTCACTATTCTAATAAACGATATACTTTAGCGAATCAGTTGTCTAGTGAGTATATGGTTGGTTTAAACTATTTACTAAATGAGCAACCAGATAAAGCAGTGGATGTATTCATAAAATTACTAGAAGTTGGTAATGATACAGTTGAAACACATCTTGCATTAGGTAGTTTATTTAGGCGACGAGGAGAAGTAGATAGAGCGATACGTATACATCAAAATCTAATTTCTAGAACACAGCTTAATCCGAACCAACGGAAAGAGGCATTATTAGCTCTTGGCCAAGATTATATGAGTGCAGGCGTATTTGATCGAGCTGAACGACTTTTTAAGGAAGTGGTGGACGTTACGCATGCAAGGGAAGTGAATAGTTTACAGGGTTTACTCGCAATTTATCAGCAAGAAAAAGCTTGGCTAAAAGCTTTAGATATTATTGATAAATTAGAAAATGCGACCGGCTGTAGTATGCATATTCAGTCAGCACATTATTATTGTGAGATAGCATTACTTGCAATTAAAAGCGAGGATTTTGAGCAAGTAACTCAAGCAATTAATCAGGCTCTTTTTATTGACAAAAGCTCAGTTAGAGCCAATCTTATACAGGCTGATCTGGCCATTAATAACCAGCAATACGAGCATGCAATTGGGATATTAAAATGTATTCCTGTGCAAGATCCTGAATTTTCAAGCGAGATTGTGGAACCACTGGTTTATTGTTATCAGCAGTTAAATCAAATGGAAGAATGCATCAATTATTTGACCAAAATCATGAGTTCTTACCCTTGTACATCAATTATTTTTATCATTGGTGATTATATACGCGGTAAAAATAGTACGGGTGAAGCTATTGATTTTATCTCTTCACAATTAAGCCGATATCCATCGATACGCGGTCTTAATCGTCTTATTTTATGGTACTTGGATTATATGAATGGCAATGTACGTGATAAATTACAAATGTTATACGACATTACCAGTAAATTTTTAGCTGATAAACCGATCTATCGTTGTAGTCATTGCGGCTTTAATGGTAAGTTTTTATATTGGCAATGTCCGAGTTGCAAACATTGGGGACGTATAAAACCTATCCATGGTTTAGAAGGGGCCTAATGCTTGCAAAAGGTAGAGATCAATTGATTTAATGTGCAAGCCATTAAGAGATAATGCTATGTCTAAAGATCTTCGTTATTATTACTTACAGCAATTAGGAATTCAATGCTGGGTAAAAAGACATTCATCAGTAAAAAAATTTTCGCTACAGCTACTCAATCAACAAGTTGAACAATGTACGAAATGTCCTCTCCATGCAGCTCGCAAACAAGCCGTTTTTGCTAGAGGAAACATGAATGCTGATTTAATGGTGATTGGTGAAGCACCAGGATACCATGAAGATGCGTTGGGTTTGCCTTTTGTTGGTAAGGCTGGTAGCTTATTAAATAGAATGCTTGCTAGTATTGGAATAGATAACAACGATGTTTACGTCGCTAATGTACTAAAATGTCGTCCACCTGATAATCGTGATCCACAACTTGAAGAAATCAATGAATGTATAGGTTACTTAAGGCAACAAATTGCTTTAGTACGGCCCAAACTTATTTTAGCGGTAGGACGCTTTGCTGCACAAAATTTATTACACAGTCGGTTATCATTGAGTCAATTACGTAATATTATACATAATTATGAACAGATACCGTTAGTTGTCAGTTATCATCCAGCCTATTTACTACGTAAACCGACTGATAAAAAAAAGGCATATACTGATTTGCTGGCTGTCAAAGACATCCTTAATAAATATCATGAAGCATAAAAGTGGTTTTACGCTATTAGAACTACTCGTCGTTTTAGTGATAAGCCTGTTGGTTTTATTTTTTTCGCTAGCAACGATGCGGCAATTTACTGAAAAAAATCAAGTAACTAGTTTAATTGACCAGCTAAAGTCTGCTATCTATTATGCAAGGATTCAGGCAGTAATTATAGATAAACCGCTAATATTGAGACCTCTTTTATCGAATAATTGGTCTAAAGGTGCAATGTTATTCATTGATAATGCTTCTCACCTATGTCGTGAAAACTGTCAAATATTACAGCTATGGCAATGGAATGTTTCAGAAGATATTAGTTGGCACGGGTTTCAGTCACAAAATTACCTTTTATTTACACCTGATGTTTCTAGTCAGGCGGTCAATGGTTATTTTGAGATCATACAAAAAAATCAACACTATAAATTAATATTAAATCGATTTGGCCGGATTCGAAATGATTGAGTTGATGAATCGCTGTTCACGTCGAGCAGCCTCTACATCAGTTTCATGAACCAGATTATCAACCAACATATGCACATTGTACTTAGCTATATATCCCGGAATCAGGCTATTTTTATGCTCCCAGACTTGTTTAATGAAGTCTGCTGTTGAACCCGCGTATCGTCTGCCATTTCGCTTAGAGATAAAATGGTTAAACTCGAGAAATAACTCAGATAACGTAGCAGAAAATATTTGCCCATTCGCTATATTATTTATCGATAGGTTGCATAAATTGCATCTAGCGTTATTTCAGCAAGTCTGGCAATCGTTGCTTGATCGGTTGTTAAAGGGGGTAACCAGTACAGGGTATTATTTATTGGGCGTAATAGAGCACCACGGGACAGTGCTTCGTTGTGTAGTTTATGCCCTATACGTGTTGTTGCACGATCCGTTTCAAGATCGCCGGCTATCCATGCACCTAGGGAACGAATATTATTTAGTTTATTGGTTCGTGTTGCAATGTCTGAAAAATAGTCCCACATCTGCTTGCCAAGGATTTGCGCTTGATGGTTGATATCAATGCGATGCATCTCTTTTAGAGTTGCTAGGGCTGCACTGATTCCTAGAGCATTACCGCTATAAGTATGGGAATGTAGAAAATTTTTTCCTTGCTCATATTCTGAGTAAAATAATTCATAAATACTATTGTCAATTAACACACAGCTTAATGGTAAGCAGCCTGAGGTTAATCCTTTAGATAGGCAGATCATATCCGGTTTAATATTAGCATGGTGACTCGCTAACCATGCACCTGTTCGTCCTAAACCGGTCATAATTTCATCGGCAATGAGATAGATATCATGGTCTTTAGCCCATGAAGCTAATTTAGATAGAAAATCAGCACTGTAAGCAAGCATGCCTCCTGCTCCTTGTACAATGGGTTCTACAATAAGAGCACAGACATCTGTTTTTACTGCATTTAATTCTACTTCGATCAGAGGCCAAATATTATCACAAGACTGCCATAGCGGATCATGCTCACAGTTTACATAAGGTATATTTTCAATAAAATGACATTGTAATCCTGGGTAATGATAAGCTGTTTTGTAACGGTTGACGTCACTAATTGCTAGCGTCCCTAATGTTTCTCCATGATAGCTATTTTTTAAAGCAATAAATTTTCTACAATTAGATTTCCCTTTTAATTGTTGACTATGTAGCGCTAATTTCATCGCAATTTCAACGGCACAGGCCCCATCACTTGCAAAAAAAATACGTTGTAGTCCACTGATGCTAGCTAATAGCTCTGCTAATTCAACCATCGATGGAGAAGTCGTATTTGCAGTAATTACATGTTCAAACTGATTCAGTTGCTCCATAACTGCTTTGATAACAATAGGTGATCCGTGTCCTAACGATTTACACCACCAACTAGAAATTCCATCGATAATCTCGCCTTGATTTGTATAGAGGAAGCTGCCTTTGCTGCGTTCAACGATTAATGGTGGACTAAGTTCAAAATCTTTCATTTGTGAAGCTGGGTGCCATACATGATTTAAATCGCGTTGGATCATATGAGGGTAGTTAACCATTTCTTGTTTTTTTGGTTGACATAAGATGTATGCACTCTATCATATTAGGTATATTTTTAAAACTGGATAATTTTATGAGTGATAACTTGTCTAGGTGGACTATGGATAGTGTTGCAGAAATATATCAGCAACCGTTTAATGATTTATTGTACAGGGCGCATCAGATACATCGAGAAAATCACCAAGCGAATACCATGAATGTTGCTACTTTGCTTAGCATAAAAACTGGTGCATGTCCTGAAGATTGTGGTTATTGTTCGCAAAGTGGCCACCATACAACAGATGTAGCGAAGGAGAAGCTCATGTCGGTTGATGATGTATTAATTCATGCTAAGGAAGCTAAAAAAAATGGTGCCACCCGTTTTTGTATGGGCGGCGCTTGGCGGAGTCCACCTGATAAATTGATGCCACAATTGCAAGCAATGATTCTTGCTGTGAAAGGGTTAGGCATGGAAACATGTATGACATTAGGAATGTTGGACGTTGCTCAAGCGTTAGCTCTAAAAGAGGCTGGTTTAGATTTTTACAACCATAATATTGATACCTCACCAACTTATTATCAACAAATTGTCACAACCAGATGCTTTCAAGACCGTTTGCAAACCTTAACCAATGTTCGTAACGCTGGAATTCATGTGTGTTGCGGAGGGATACTTGGTTTAGGTGAATCGACTGAGGATCGGATCGAATTTTTACTGACGTTAGCGAATCTTGCTGTTCCTCCTGAGAGTATACCGATTAATCGCCTGATACCGATTGCTGGAACACCGCTGGCTAATAAAAAACAAATTGATGAAATTGAGTTAGTTAGAACCATCGCGACTGCTAGAATATTAATGCCCAATAGTGTTATACGACTAACAGCTGGACGAGTTGGTATGGGTGATGCATTACAAGCACTATGTTTTTTTGCGGGTGCTAACTCAGTATTTATTGGTGATAAATTATTAACCGAAGATAATCCTCAACAGCAACATGATTTTTATTTATTTGAGAAACTCGGATTGCAAATAAATACTGAGTCAACGCATGCTATTTAATCGACTCAAACTATTTAAACAAGAATTATCCAGGCAGGGATTATATCGTCAGCTTAATCACGGTGACCAAGAAGGACTGATTAATTTCAGTAGCAATGATTATTTATCGCTTAGTGTTGATAAAGCTGTCCAACGTGCCTACCAAACGGGTTTTAAATATTACCCGGTAGGCAGTGGTGGCTCAAGATTAATCAATGGACATCGTATGCATCGTTATGCAGAACGAGCATTTGCAGAGGCATTAGGCGTTGATGATTGTATTCTTTTTTCATCTGGTTACGCAGCAAATCTTGCTTTAACAGCATTATTAGCAGCGCTTAACGCTGAAGTAATTGTCGATAAGGCTGTGCATGCTTCAATCTACGATGGCTTGGCTCTCAGGAAGATTTTGCCTATACGCTATAGACATAATGATTTGGGTCAATTGCGTAGCCAACTTCGTAAAGCAGGTGAGCACTCTGCAATAATTACTGAGAGTATTTTTAGTATGAGTGGACAAATAACACCATTAAAAAAGATCGTTAGTTTAAGTAATCATTACAAGAGTACTTTATTTGTTGATGAAGCTCATGCCTTCGGGCTATGTGGTAAACAAGGCCTGGGTCGTATTATCGATTGCGACTTAACGCAAGAAGATGTTCCAATACGAGTCATACCTTTAGGGAAAGCATTTGGAGCATGTGGGGCTATTTTAGCTGGTAAGAAAGTCTGGCTTGATGCCTTGCTACAGGTGGCTCGGCCGTTGATTTATTCTACTGCCATAAGCCCAGCAATGGCTTATGGCTACATGCTGAATTTAGAGGTAGTACGTGCTGCAGATAATAGACGTGAAAAGTTGCACGAGCTCATCGTCTATTTTCGCCAAGCTATTGGCCCTTCATCGTTAAGTTGGCGTGATTCTTCATCGGCGATTCAATATCTGCGATTGGGATGTTCCCGATTAGCTTTAGCTTATGCAAACCATTTATATGAGCGTGGCATTTATTGCCAGGCGATTAGATGTCCTACAGTTAGTCAGTCGGATACAGGGCTACGAATCACTTTGAATTATAATCACCAAACCGAAAACATCGATTATTTATTTTCTTGTTTAGATAAAATTAGGCACAACGTTTAAGAGAGTAAACCAACTATGTCATTGACGATTACTGAGTTTGGTCGAGGGATAAAACCGCTGGTTTTTTTTCATGGCTGGGGCTTTAGTAGCAAAATTTGGTTGCCATTAATACCCAATATTATTGGCCAATATAAGATTTTTTTAGTTGATTTGCCTGGATTTGGAACAAGCTCAAAGATGGATTGGCAAACATTTAAACTATTATTACTCCAGGATTTACCAAAGCAATTTTCTCTTGTGGGCTGGTCGATGGGGGGATTGCTAGCGACTCGGTTAGCCATTGAGGAGCCTGAGCGAGTATCGGCTTTGGTAAATATTGCTTCGTCACCAAAATTTATTCAAGATCAAGATTGGCCTGGAATAAAGAAAACCATGTTAAATTTATTCTATCGAAAGCTCATACACTATCCTCATCAAACGTTAGAAAAATTTATTAATCTACAAACAGCAGGCCATTTCGATGCCTATGAACTAGTTGATTCGATACCATCGTTACCTGCATTAAAAGTAGGATTGGAGTATTTAGTTGAATATGATCTACGATCACAACTGAGTCAGTTATCATCTCGTTGTTGTTATTTATTTGGTAGATTAGATAGCATTGTTCCTATTGCTACTTTGGCAGTTATGAAAAAAAATTACCCTCAATTTCATTATATGGCGTTTGATAAATCAGGCCATGCACCTTTTCTAGCTGAGCAGGCATTTTTTGTTGCTGTATTAGAAGAGGTTTTACAATGACGGTTTACTTTATCACTGGAACAGATACCGATTGTGGTAAGACTTATGTTACTTGTCAGTTACTTGATTATTTTAAGCAGCATCGTTATAAGCCATTAGCAATCAAACCAGTCGCAAGTGGTTGCATTAGGCATGAAGGTCAATTAATCAATGAAGATATCGTGCACTTGAAAGAACATAATTCTCTTTATTCTGGTGAAATTAATCGTTGGCAATTCATTCGACCGATTGCCCCACACTTGGCCGCAGCAGAAGAGGGGGTGACTTTATCTGCTCTCAATATTTGGGAGTTCTGTTCTCAAGCAGAATTCGTAAATTTTTCACCCTTGCTAATTGAAGGAGCAGGAGGGCTCTGTGTTCCTCTCAATGATCAGCAAACGTGGCTCGATTTTTTAAGTTTAGCTAGCATTAAAGTTATTTTAGTTGTAGGCATCCGGTTAGGGTGTATAAATCATGCAATATTAACTGAAAAGATCTTGCTGGCTAGCGGTATTGAATGTGTTGGTTGGATAGCAAACTGTTGTTCGAGTAATCAATTGGCTTTATTGAGAAATATAGAGACTTTGCAAATATGGCTGACTGCACCCTTGTTAGCAATCCTTCCTTTTGAAAAAGAACTGGAAGATCTCCATTTAAACTTGTTGAGGTGACACTGATCCTGAGAGAACGATAGCCATTGTTCCCTAATCCAGTCGCGCTGAGGAGCAAGTCTCAAAGCGTTTTATCTTGACAAGACTATTGCTTTTTCGACTCGTAGCTTTTAACAGGCTGTTAGCACCAGTTGTAAACTGATCCCCCCCACCAATTGAAAATTGATCCCCTAACTATAATCAAGCTCACAGTTACTAGCTGTGAGGAATTTCATGTTAGGGAACATAGAAATGGGGATGGTTCAAAGTCACTGAACACTTTTATAAATTTGCGTAGAGATTTTTGAGAGCAGTTATCGACCAACGAGTTGGTTTATGATACATACCTTATCGACTAAAATAAAAATAAGAATCATAATGATAACTACTCACAAAAAGCACCACAGCAAACGTCTTTCTAGCTCAGTGAAACGAATTATTGGGCTTAAAGCCATCCGCAATGAGGAAACCATTGCCCACATTTCTAATACTCATGAATGCAGTCGGGGTACTGTTTATGCTCAAAGAGATAAAGCGCTTCTTGCAGTTAATCAAGCATTTGAAGAAGAGGATAATGAGGTGCTCTATTACATTCCAGTTACCAAGGCCTTTATTCACCAAGCAGTTCTTGCTCTATTCCTGATTTGCCAATCCAGTTATCGCAATATCCTATTTTTTTTGGAATCCATTTTTGACTACTCAATATCTCTTGGTGGTGTCTTTAACATTATTGATGAGGCGTGTGATAAAGCACAGCGCATCAATGAGTCTTATGATTTAAGTGCTATAAAAACAAGCGCTGCTGATGGATTGTTCCATCGCAACAAACCGACTTTGGCAGTAGTGGATGTGGATTCGCGATACTGCGCGTTGCTCGCTAAGGCTGAGCAACGTGATCATGAAACTTGGGGCATCCACCTGCTTGATTTACAAGAGCAGGGCTATGAACCGACTACAACGCTTATGGATTCAGCCAAAGGTCTGATTAAAAGCCATGAAGAATTCACGCCCAATACTGCGCGTCGCCATGATCATTTCCATATGATTCAAGACTTAAAAGACTGTAGTCGCTTCCTCAAAAACAAAGAGGCATCCACGGTTACATCTACCCTAAAGCTTCTCAAAAAAACCGAGAAGGGGTGTAATGACAGCATCAAACAACAGCATCATGAGGCATTTACTCAGGCGTTACATGAGCTTAGCGAGCTAGAATCTATCCGCCGCCAATTTAATTGTCTTTCACAATGGCTTCAATTTGATGTCTTGCAACTGGCAGGACATGAGCCTGAAACACGCACTATCCTGTATGATTTTATCGTGGCCGAAATGACCGCTTTGGCAAAATTGCACCCTCATCGTATTAGCAGTATTGTGACTTCGCTTACAACCCAACGTGATGCTTTGTTAGATGTTGCTCATACACTGAGTATGGAATTGTCGAAGCTTGCGGATAAATACCAACAACCAACGGGGCTCTTATGGCGAATCTGTTATGCCATGAGGTATTCAATGGATAGCAATACATATCATAAGAAAACCAGCGAGCTCGAAGCTTTAGTTGGCTTTCAATATGATGCACTGGAGGATGAAGTATTAACCCTTTTGGAAAACACGCATCGCTGCAGTTCCATGGTGGAAAACTTCAATAGTCGTCTGCGTCCTTATCTCGATGAGCAGAAACTCATTACACAGAAGATTCTTTCGCTCATTCAGTTTTACTCGAACCACAAACCCTTCATGCGTAGTAAGCATGAGCGTTTAAAAAAGAAAACTCCGGCAGAGGCTTTGACAGGAAAAGACCATCCTCATTGGCTAAAACTGATTGGCTTTTCTCCTTTTCAAAGAAAGGCTGCTTAAGCGTTTTATCCCAAATTTTTAAAGAACAAATTCATTGCTCAAATCATAACATAATTGGGTAGAATTTTGCGCGCCTAGTGTTCAATAAAATAGGGTGTTTTTGAACCATCCCCTAAAATATTACGAGGTGAACGCATAGACTGTTTTGCTAAGTAAATAATTTCCATTATACATCTGGTCTAAAAATAACCAAAATAAAAATTGATGAAATTTACTAGTATAGGCGCGGATTTTTGAACGAAAAAATAGAATGACTAAAAAGCGTAATTATTATACTGCATCAAAAAAGTCAAAAATTACCATTTTACAGCACCGCACCTATCCAAGAGTATCTTTAAAAGACAAAATGTTTTTTTTGGATAAAAAAGAATAATTATCCTACACTTTAAATTAAGTTAAATTTATTTTTGGATTAAGAATATGCCTAAACAAGTTGATTTAAAAAAATTAGGAGAATCTGCGAAAGATGATGTTAATGATGCACAAAATGTAATACTAACGTTAGATAAAGCCACATCCGATAAGGATAAAGAGGCTAAACAACAAGCTATAAATTCAGCACAAGTCTTTTTCGATTTGAAAGATCGGATTTCGAAACTAAATAAACTCTCTGAAAAACTTAAAAATGAGAATGTTGGTGTTGATCCAGAAATATCAAACATAATTGAATTGTTAAAAAACGTTAATGATCAATACGTAACTTCTTTAGAATGCATGAGCGTGGATAATGTTTCTTCTTTGAACGAAAAACTACAGACAAATCTTGCTAATTTGCAAGAAAGTTGCAAATCAGCTGAAAAAGCTTGTGAAGCATACGTTGCCAAAAATGTCGAAAAAACAAGCCGATTAGGGGCTTTGTTTAGAATGATTTTATGGGTCCTTGTCGAAATACCTACCCTAATTGCGTGTGCAATTGCTGCGCCTTTCACTTTAGGAGGATCACTTGTCATAGCAGGCATCCCTGTAGTTAAAGCATACGATCAATTAAAGCAAGTTATTACTGGAGAAACCAACAAATCTCGAGATAAGGTGTCTCTGCCTCGCGAAATACAAAGCAACATTAAAGCCACTCTAGAAGATTTCAAATCTGAAAATCCAGTTCAAAAAAAAGAAGATCCTGATTTAGATGAAGCTATTCAAGGACATATGACCCCTTCATAGAAATTAAACAAACTACAACAAGTCAAGAACATGAATCAAAAACAAAAAAGTTACTTTCCCCCCTAATACCGTTGATCTATTAGGGAAAATGAGCATGACCGTGTTTGCTGGTAGGACTGAATTTGAACATGATTTAATTCGGCAGTGGACTGGGGCCGGTCGTGCAGCGGCGAAGTAACGTGACGTTCGATTTGGTCGACCAGAGCAAAATAATTGGACTTTGGATTGCGGTGATCAAATTAAGAACAAATATGTAATTTTATGTTAAGGAAAAAATTGGCCAAGCAATAAAAAAGAGAAAAATTGGATTGACATTAGAGTGAAAAATTGTTGCGCGCTTTATTAACTCACCTTACGCAGCAGCCTTCAATAATTGCAGTTCATTGAACATAATTTG
>JBMLTO010000091.1:0-18640 GCA_049239925.1 Legionella sp.
TTTACTATGGAATTTTCTCTGACTTTAGCTATGGAATTTATTATGTCTTTGACATCAGCCAAAGTGGCACCGAAGGCCGTAAGGTGCTGGAGAAGTACTCCGTTTCGCTAGTGGATCGCTACGCTGAGATGTCGGCAACCGGGGCGCTGCTGTTCTACAGCATGTTTGTGATGTCCGCCAAGCCCGAGTTGGTCATCACGGTTCCATTGGTTCTGTTCGGCCTGTTCCGCTACTGGTTCGTGGTGGAAGCCCTTGATGGCGGCGAGTCACCCACAGGTGCACTGTTGGCTGATTGGCAGCTGTTGCTTACCGTGGTGCTGTGGGTGGCTGCCTGCGGCTGGGCACTTTGGCCGGTGCAGGGATGATCATGGATTTCTCTTACGCCCTGACCCCATTTCTGGCTTGGCTCGTCGCCGGAATCTCAAAATTCATTATCAACAGCATTAAGGCCAAGCAACTCGCGTTCGGTCTCATCGGCTACGGTGGGTTGCCCAGCAACCACAGCGCGATCGTCAGTAGCATGGCAGCACTCATTGCCCTCAAAGAAGGCATAGGACACCCCGCTTTCGGTGTCGCCATCACACTGGCTTTTATCGTGATGCTGGATGCCAATAGCCTGCGCCGACAGGTGGGTAAGCATGCAGTGGTCATTAACAAGTTGGCGGCCGGGGCATCTGGCCATCGGACACTGCGCGAGCGCATGGGCCACACCCGATTGGAAATTGCCGCCGGAATCGTCGTGGGTATCGCGGTTGCCACCGCAGTGAACGTGATGCCCCCGGTAAAAAGGGAACATTTGATCATCTTTGCTTCTATTTGTCGCTCTCCTGTTAGCTAAAAAATCCTCTGAATTATAACCTCAGACATTATTTAGACGATCTTGCCCTAACGGATGAGAGAACAATGGCTAAAGTCTAGACATCTATGCTAAGATTTATTTTTTTCATACCTATATCTCGATGAACTCACTCGATACACTGCAACCATTTATATTTGAACATGCCAATATCCGTGGTGGGATAGTCCGCTTGGATCAAACATTCAAAACTATCATCTCTCAGCATCCCTATCCACCAATGATTAAACAATTTTTAGGAGAAGCAATCACATCATCCTTATTAGTTGCAGGCAGCATTAAATTTGAAGGAGAGATTAGCTTACAATTTCATGGCGATAAACGTCTGCCATTACTGATTGTACAATGCAATCATCAATTACAAGTGAGAGCATTCGCCAAGTTTCAAGAGAACGCCGCTGATCTAGATTACCAAAAATCTTTTTTAGCAGGTGAGATGCTTTTAACAATTAATCAATACAAACAGACTCAAGCTTACCAAAGTATAGTACCTATACGCTCATTCTCCATGAGTGAAAATTTAATGAGTTATTTTGAGCAATCTGAACAGATAAAAAGCCATGTTTGGCTTGCGGTTAACGATGACAAAGCTGCTGGGATGTTACTCCAGTTAATGCCAGAGGAAGACCATACACAGCATGAGCAACTCTGGGAGTATGCTATTCATATTGGACAAACGCTCGATAAAAAAGAATTGCTAACTTTAGATAATCATACGCTGCTACATAGACTTTATCATGAAACTGAATTGCGTTTATATAACGCGCGTAATATCGAATTTTCATGCCGATGCAACGTAGAAAAAATGAAGCAAGTTCTGACCATCTTAGGACAAGATGACCTAGAAAAACTGTTTGATGAACGCGGCAAAATCGAGATCAATTGCGATTTTTGTAATCATAATTACATATTTGATGCGATTGAAATTGGTTCTTTTTTTAGCTAGAAAAAGCATTTTACAATTAACGATACATCCACAATGATCAAAGTGGTTTTTGTCACTTATTGCGTTGGTGAATCACTAATGGTCATGATGCCACTGCATCCATCGAGATATTGTAATGTATTGCCACGCATTGCATTTAAAATTGCTTGTAAACTATGAAATTGAGCGCTTAACTGAAAATACAGAGGGATAGACTCTGACTCTTGAAGCCGACCTGCGGCAAAGTAGGCTGCACGCCCTATTTCAGCAAAATAATCTAAAGTAAGATGACGTCTAGTTGCCACTCCAGGAAACAAACCACAAACGAGTAAACTTTTATCGCCCACATCTTGTAATCCCTGTAACTGTGAATGTCTTCCTGATTTTTGCATAGCTACCAAAAAATCAATAGCCATAATGGTATCTAGTAAAGCTGGTGTTGTTGCAAAACGCATCAGCAAAAATACTAAATAGCTCTCAAGGGGCTCACTTAGAAGCAATTTCGTCGCAACCTGCGCTTCATTGATTAGTGCATGCCATTGACTCATGTCAGTTGGATTTAAAATTAGCTTTTTCATGACTGGATGCCTTCTTATCGAATTTTACCTTATTAGTTTAGCAAAACCTTTGACTAACGATGGAAATATAGACAATCTTTATTATCAAAAGAATGAACTTCAATGTATAATGTTATATTTTTACCGCTAAACAGCTGGTTGCTCTTGACTATATTTGAGCATAACCAGCGCTTAGAGTTTATTTTTTAAAAAGGTTTTTATGATCGAAAAAATTAGAAATATTGCTATTATTGCGCACGTTGACCACGGCAAAACAACCTTAGTTGACAAATTATTACAACAAACCGGAACACTTAACGAAAGGGCTCCTAAAGTTGAACGGGTTATGGATTCAAATGCCTTAGAAAAAGAGCGAGGAATAACAATTCTTGCTAAAAATACCTGCGTACATTGGCAGGGGCATCAAATTAATATTGTTGATACTCCCGGACATGCTGATTTCGGAGGAGAGGTTGAACGAATTTTATCGATGGTAGATAGCGTATTGTTGTTGGTTGATGCAGTCGATGGTCCCATGCCACAAACTCGTTTTGTTACTCAGAAAGCATTTGCGCAAGGATTAAATCCTATTGTGATCATCAACAAAATTGACCGTCCAGGTGCCAGACCACATTGGGTGATGGATCAAGTATTTGACTTATTTGACAATTTAGGAGCAAATGACACACAACTCGATTTTCCGGTTGTTTATGCTTCAGCTTTAAATGGTTATGCCAAACTTAATTTAGAAGATGAAGTAACCGATATGGGCGCGCTATTGCAAACCATTATTGATAGAGTCCCCCCCCCTGATGTTGATGCCGAAGGTGACTTTCAAATGCAAATTACGTCCCTAGATTATTCATCATATGTGGGCACTATAGGCATCGGTCGAGTTACTCGCGGCAGCATTAAAGCAAAATCGGCAGTGAAGATTATTAGCAAAGAAGGAAGCATCCGCAGTGGTCGATTGTTACAGTTATTGGGATTCAAAGGACTAGAACGGGTCGAAATCGAAGAAGCACGAGCCGGTGATATTATTGCCGTCACAGGTATTGATGCACTTAATATATCCGATACCATCTGTGATCCAAATAATGTTGAAGCCCTACCGCCTTTAAGTGTTGATGAGCCAACAATCAGCATGACTTTTCAGGTTAATGACTCACCATTTGCTGGTCAAGAAGGTAAGTTTATTACTAGCCGAAAAATACGTGACCGCTTGCAAACTGAATTATTACATAACGTTGCTTTGCGCGTTGAAGATACTGAAGATCCAGATAAATTCCGAGTATCAGGCCGAGGAGAGTTGCACCTATCGATTTTAATTGAAACCATGCGGCGTGAAGGTTACGAACTTGCTATTTCTAAGCCTGAGGTCATTATCCGCACTAGCGAAGATGGCGCTCAATTGGAACCTTACGAGCGAGTTACCCTTGATGTCGAAGAACATCACCAAGGTTCCATTATGGAGAAATTGGGTGAGCGAAGAGGCGATTTGCAAAATATGGTTTCAGATGGTAAAGGGCGAGTTCGTCTTGACTATATAATCCCTACTCGTGGATTAATTGGTTTTCATACCGAGTTTTTATCATGCACCTCTGGAACTGGCCTAATGTACCATGTCTATGATCATTATGGACCAGCAATCAAAGGCAGAATTGGTAAACGCGCCAGTGGCGTACTTATAGCTAATTGTAATGGTACTGCACGCGGTTTTGCCCTCTTTAACCTGCAAGATCGAGGTAGAATGTTCATCGATCCTCAAACACCATGCTATGAGGGAATGGTCGTAGGCATTCATGCTCGTGATAATGATTTGGTCGTGAATGTCACGAAAGAAAAACAGCTGACCAATATGAGAGCATCTGGTACTGATGAAAATATTGTCTTAACCCCTTCAATCAAGCTGACGCTGGAACAAGCGTTAGAATTTATCGATGATGATGAACTAGTAGAAGTGACTCCACAGTCGATCCGTATAAGAAAAAAAGAGCTCAATGAAACAGCGCGAAAGCGCTCAGCAAGAGCAAGCAATAGTGATGAGTAATGTTTAAATCCAACTACTGCAAACTGATCGAATACTCCCAATTACTGGTTACCCACTAGGGTAACCAGAATCTACAGCAGTAAAGTCCCTAAAAAGCAGCCGAGGTTAAGAACAGCTCGCAAACTAGGCTTACAATAACTACGCTCTAGCAACATTATCTCCATAAACCCATGTAATTAAATTCTCCTGCCTACGCTATACACTTGTTCGCGGCATCTATTCGATCTTAATCAGTGGCAAATGTCTTCATACCGATCAGGCCATTCTGGATTTAGGTTCTCAATCCAATTTAACGTCCACAGCCTGGACCAGTTTTGGAATCGCGATTCATGTCAGCCTCTACATCAGTTTCATCAACCTCATTATCAACCAACATATGCACATTGTACTTAGCTGTAAATCCCGGAATCAGGCTATTTTTATGCGCCTAGACTCGTTTAATGAAATCGGATGTTGAATCCGTGTATCGTGTGCCATTTCGCTTCCTTATCAGCATTCCCAGTTTTAGAGTTCATCTTCCATAGAATAATTGTATTTTATGGCTTCTTTGTAATCTGATTTTACTATTATCAATCAAAAAACTGGAATAATGAATCAGATTCATCTCTAACTTGGCCATTTCCTGGATGCCGCGAACAAATAGCGGCACGTCGGCGGATGGATGAATTGTCAACACGCCCTATCATTAGATCGTCATATTATTTACAATGTCCTTTTTGTAACTATAAATTATGATGAATCAGCTAGCATTCAAACGCATTATTCTGTATGCCAGACAACACCGAGCCAATCAGAATGTCAGTGAAACTGTTTATCGCTTAATTAATTTTTTAAAAACATTAAACCTGGAAGTTGTCCAAGATATAGATACATCTGCCAGTTTTAATCCACAACTACAGATCCTGTCTCGCTCTCAAATGGGTAAGGACGGCGATCTGATCATCGTTATTGGTGGTGATGGTAGCCTTCTTTCGGCTGCCAGAATGGCAATTAAAGTCAACGTACCTGTTGTTGGAATTAATCGGGGTCGTCTAGGCTTTCTAACAGATATCTCTCCACAAGATATGGAGAGTCAATTAACATTGATATTACAAGGCCAATATAAAGAAGAGCAGCGATTTTTGTTAAATATGCGTATTCATGAAAATAATAGCGTAAATGATGAATGTGATGCCCTAAATGATGTTGTATTAGGCAGAGGTAATGAAACGCATCTGATTGAGTTTGATGTTTATATTAACCAACAATTTGTAAGCAACTACCGCGCTGATGGTTTAATTTTATCAACACCAACAGGCTCAACAGCCTATGCATTATCAGCGGGCGGTCCCATCATGCATCCAGAGCTCAATGCAATTGTTATCGTTCCCATGTTCTCACACAGTTTAAACTCAAGACCATTGGTGATTGCCAGCGAGTCAGCCATTGATATTCATTCTAAAAGCAATAGTAACTTATTAATTAGCTGTGATGGACATGAATATAGGCTAGCCAAACCGCATCAGCAAATTTCTATTCAAAAAAATGTACAACAATTGAGACTACTACATCCTATTGCTTATCATTATTATGATACGCTACGCATGAAGCTTGGATGGGGGGGAAGTAAACATCCCAATCCTTCAATTTAAATTAAGCTAATTATTATAGCGAGAATGACATGCTTATTTCCTTACGCATATTAAATTTTGCCATAGTTTCACAGTTGGAATTAGATTTTTCGACCGGGATGACTGCCTTTACAGGTGAAACTGGAGCAGGAAAATCGATTATGATTGATGCCCTAACTCTGGCGCTGGGGGGGCGGGCGGATGCTGGTGTAGTTCGCCCAGGAGAAGATACATGCGATATTCAAGCCTGTTTTGATATAGCAAATGACGTATCGATATGCAACTGGCTTAATCAGCATGATATAGCCATCCATGATGGTGAAATTTTTTTACGAAGGGTTATTTATTCAGAGGGGCGCTCGAAATCCTATATCAATGGGATTGTTTTTCCGCTACAAAAAATTAAAGAATTAAGTAGCTTATTAGTTGATATCCATGGTCAACACCAGCATCACAGTTTATTGCTCCATGCAACACATCGCCAACAACTGGATGCATATGCGGGCCATAATGATTTATTATCAGCAGTCGAAGAGTGTTATCGCCAATGCCAAGATACTCATAAAAAACTTGTAAAATTACAACATCAAGATGCCAGCAAAGAACATGTGGAACTTCTCCAATACCAAATCAATGAGTTAACCCTGTTAAATTTACAAGCAGGTGAAATAGAGACATTGAATACAGAGCATCAATTGCTAAACCACGCTAAAGATTATCTCTATAACTCTCAACAAATTTGTACATTGCTCCAGCATGATGATCAACCCAATGTTGCAGAACTCTTATACCAAATTAAAATACTTTTGGAAGATTTGCCACAAAATCATCCGTTGATCAAAACTTGCTATGAATTAATTGATAGCGCAATTATCAACTGCGACGAAGCACTGAATGAAATAACAACGTTCTCTGAGCAAATACAACTAGATCCTTTAAGGTTAGAAGAATTAGATCAACGAATCAGCTTGTTACATCAAATCGCACGGAAATATCAAGTGGAGGTCAATCAACTCCCTGAATATACTGAACACCTACAACATGAGCTGCAAGAACTTCTTGCTAAAGAACAGCAACAATCGAAATTAGAACAGTTATATCAAAAGCAACTGCAACATTTCGAACACGCGGCACAAGCATTAAGTCAGTCTAGGCAGCAACATGCTCTAAACCTTGCTCAAGCAATTACCGATACTATCAATCGATTAGGGATGCCCAACGGTTATCTGACCATTGAGATTACTCCTTTAGAAAAAATGCAAAGCCACGGCCTAGATAGAGTTGAATACAAAGTATGTACCAATCTAGGGATGGAGGCAGATAGTCTCAGTAAAGTTGCTTCGGGAGGTGAACTATCTCGCATCAGCTTAGCAATACAACTCATTACAGCGGAGCACAGCGCCACTCGTACCTTACTATTTGATGAAGTTGACGTAGGCATTGGTGGAGCCACAGCAGCACTGGTCGGACAATTGCTACGGCAATTGGGATCCCGTTTGCAATTATTTTGTGTAACTCATCAACCACAAGTTGCGGCCTGCGCTCATCATCACTTCGTTGTAGAGAAGCATAGCGAACATGAACAAACATTTTCTAAAGTTTTTGCAGTACATGATCATGACAAAGTTGATGAGATTGCGCGCATGCTGGGTGGGCTTAAAATAACCGAACAAACTCGTTCTCACGCTCGTGAGCTTCTAATGCTCAGCACCTAAGCTGTAGTGACCTGCAAGAAAAGTAAGATCCTACATAAATGGGCTACACAGAAAGCCCATTCCCTCAATAGTTGCCCTTTACAACCAATAAACAAAAATGAACAAGAATAGCCAGACAACATCGACAAAGTGCCAATACCACGCTGCGGCCTCAAAAGCAAAGTGCCTCTCAGGTGTAAAATGACCTCGAATAGAACGCACTAACATTACGATTAGCATAATCGTCCCAATTGTGACATGTAAACCGTGAAAACCAGTTAACATAAAAAATGTTGTGCCATAAATGCCTGAGTTCAGCGTTAAATTTAATTCTGTGTAGGCATCATAGTACTCATGAGCCTGTAAAAATAAAAATACGATACCTAATGCAACCGTAAATAGTAAGCCTATAATTAATTGGAAACGCTTATTAAATTTAAGCGCCCAGTGCGCCCATGTTATTGTAATGCCCGATGTTAATAGTATTAAGGTATTAATCGCTGCCAAGCCCCAAGCCCCCATTGCTTCAGTTGCACCAACAAATGATTGGTTATCAGGATTGATAAGCAGCGGCCAATTAGCTTTAAAATCTGACCAAAGTGTTAGATGAGTCATGGGATGCATCTCACCTGCCATATACGGCAATACCCAATAGCGTGTAAAAAATAAAGCGGCAAAAAAAGCAGCAAAAAAACATACTTCAGAAAAAATAAACCAGCTCATGGCCCAACGAAAAGAACGATCAACTTGTAAATCATATAATCCTTTCTCATTTTCATAAATAACCTGACCGAACCATCCAAACATCATCAAGGTTAATACCACTAACCCTAGTGTAAAAACATGAGGTCCGTACCATTCACAATGCATCCATGAAGCTGCACCTACTAGCAACGTGGTTAAACCAGTTGATCCGACCAATGGCCAATGACTTGGTTTTGGGACATAATATGAACCATGGCTACCCATGTTTATTCTCCTGTTCTTTTGATAGGTATCTAAAATTTGATCTTTATAATGAATTAGCTACTTAGCGCGGTCTGATACATCAAAAAGAGTGTAGGCCAACGTGACTGTTTTAATGTTTGCTGGCAAAGCCGGATCAATATGGAATAAAAGTGGCATATCCATCGCTTCGTGCCCACCCAATGCCTGCTGAGTAAAGCAAAAACACTCTGTTTTTTTAAGATATTTTGCAGCAATACCGGGCGTAACGCTGGGAATTGCTTGAACCGTCATTCGATGATTTGTTTTATTTTCAGCATAAAATGACAACTTGGCTATTTCTCCTGGATGGACACTAATTTTTTTAATTTTAGGATAAAACAACCATGGAACACTGCTGTTGTTGGTCACAACAAACTCTACTTGCACCAGCCTGTCTTGCACAATTTTGGTGTTTTTATCATAACTAATTGCCGTAGGGTTGGTTTTACCATTTATATTAAGCACCCGACATAAGCTGTTATAAATTGGAACGAGAGCAAATCCAAAAGCAAACATACCCAGTACGATTGCAACTAGTATGATTAATAATTTCGCATGATATCTTTGTCTCATAAGCACTCTTAGTGAATCTTAGGTGGAGTTGTGAAGCTATGATAAGGTGGGGGGGATGACAACGTCCATTCCAAACCATGTGCACCTTCCCATACTTGGCCATCTACTTTAAATCCACGTCCTCTAGATGTGCGAACAACATTATATAAAAAAATCAATTGCGAAAGACCAAATATAAACGCACCGACCGAAGCAATCATATTAAAATTGGTAAATTGTAATGCATAATCAGGTATACGTCTTGGCATCCCAGCAAGACCCAAGAAATGCATAGGGAAAAACAAAATGTTAACAGAGATCACTGAAAGCCAGAAATGCCATTTGCCTAAGCACTCGCTATACATATAACCAGTCCATTTAGGTAGCCAATAATAAGTGGCAGCAAACAAACCAAAAACAACACCAGGCACCAATACATAATGGAAATGACCGACAACGAAATATGTATCTTGATATTGATAATCTGCGGGGACCAGTGACAACATTAAACCAGTAAAACCGCCAATAGTAAAAAGAAAAACAAATGCAACCGCAAACAGCATTGGAGTTTCGAATGTCATTGCCCCCTTAAACATTGTACTAACCCAGTTGAATACCTTAATTCCTGTAGGTACGGCAATCAGCATCGTAGCATACATGAAAAAGAGTTCTGCCCCCAAAGGAATACCGGAGGTAAACATATGATGAGCCCATACTATAAAGGATAATGCAGCAATACTAATCGTTGCATAGACCATAAAATGATAACCGAATAAAGGCTTGCGACTAAAAGTAGGAATGATTTCCGAGATCACACCAAAAGCAGGAAGAACCAATACATAAACTTCAGGGTGACCGAAAAACCAAAAAATGTGTTGAAATAAGATCGGATCACCACCACCAGCAGCAGAAAAAAAGCTAGTACCAAAATGACGATCGGCCAACATCATGGTGACTGCGCCTGCTAGTACTGGCATGATTGCAATGAGCAAAAAAGCCGTTATTAGCCATGTCCAAACGAAAATTGGCATTTTCATCATCGTCATGCCAGGAGCCCTCATATTTAATATCGTTGCGATAATATTAATGGCCCCCATAATTGAAGACATACCCATCATATGGATAGAAAAAATCATAAAATCTGTACTGGGTGGAGCATATTTGGTTGATAAAGGCGCATACATAGTCCAACCAAAGTTCGGCCCCCCTCCATCTTGAAATAATGTAGAGGCAAGCAAAATGAACGCAAAGGGTAATAACCAAAAGCTCCAGTTATTCAACCGTGGCAAGGCCATATCAGGAGCACCGATCATTAACGGAATTTGCCAATTAGCCATACCAGTAAAAGCCGGCATAACGACGCCAAATAGCATAATCAAACCATGCATAGTGGTCATTTGGTTAAATAAATTGGGGTCAATAAATAAATGTCCTGGCTGAAATAGCTCTGCACGGATAACCAATGCCATTCCACCACCAACAAAAAAACTGAGCAATGATAACCATAAATACAAGCTACCAATGTCTTTGTGATTGGTAGTGAATAACCAACGTTTGATGAACCCCATTACTCCTTTACCTTGTTCAGGACCATGGTTCCCGTGTGCATCCTCATGTAGTATTGCTTGACTCATTGCAAACCTCCAACTTGAGCTTTCTTAACCATAACTGCTTTTTTATTTTCAACGACACGTGCCCGTGCTACATCCGCGGGCTGCACTTCATCATCTGTATTATTTCCCCATGCGTTACGCTCATAAGTCGTAATTGCAGCAATATCCTCATCATCTAATTGATCTTTGTAGGCTTGCATTGCTGAGCCTGCGACTCCATTTAAAATGAGGTCTATATGACGCAAAATGGGTCTACCTACGGCAACTGAACTACCTTTCAAAGCAGGATATAATGGTGGCAACCCAGTGCCATCAACACCATGACATGCAGCACAAATGGCATTATACTTTTCTTTTCCTTTAGTCATCAGTTCTCTGCGACTCAAAAATTTGTTGGCAACATTCTGATGTGAGTCAGCCTTACTGGCTTCGATTGTTTTTTGATCAGCAACCCAATTAATAAAGTCTTGTTCTTTTACCGCCTCAACAACAATTGGCATATAACCATGATTAACACCACAGAGCTCAGCACATTGCCCTCGATAGGTACCCGGTTTTTCAATCATCATCCAAGCTTCATGCATAAAGCCAGGTATCGCATCACGCTTCACGCCTAACTCAGGAACCCACCAAGAATGCACAACATCATTGGAAGTTACCAGCAAACGAATTTTCTTATTAATTGGCACGACAAGAGGTCTATCAACTTCTAATAAATACCATTGACCTTTTGGTGCTTTATTTTGAATTTGGCTATAAGGCGTAGACAAATTACTAAAATAACTGATCCCCTCATCAAGGTATTGGTACTGCCATTTCCACTGATAACCAACTACCTTGATGGTTACGTCTGAATTACGATGATCCTCCATACGGACCAGCACTTTGGTAGCCGGAATAGCCAGACCCACTAAAATTAAAAACGGAATTATTGTCCAAATAATTTCCACGCGTGTATTATCATGAAAATTTGCAGGCGCATACCCTCTCGATTTTCGATGATAGATGAGTGCATAAATCATGACACCAAAAACAGCTATGCCAATAACACAACAGATAGCAATTGCAATCATATGCAACTGATATATATCTTTGCTGATTGGCGTTACACCTTTATACATATTCATTTGCCAACCATCAGCAGCAAATAATGCCAATGGACTAAGCCACGCGACTGACACCATCAATACTTTGTAGAGGTTTAACTTCTTTAGCATTCCAGCCTCTCATCTATTAATTATTGTATGTTAATTACCGTTGTAGGGACTCTAAGACTCTACAGATTTGATTACCATAAGGAATAATTCTTATCCTCCGTTGAGCGGGTAACCATATATTTAATTGCATTTTTTACATCAGTGGTATTGCATTGTGTACAAACACCATTCTTAGCATGTTTTTTACCATGAATAATTTCTTCGACAAGCTCATCCATATTCTTCATCATCCATGCTTGCTTCTCGCCGATTTTAGGCGCACCTAGCATTCCATTGGTATGACAGCCACTGCAGTTATTATGATAAATAACCTTACCAGTCGATACTCGTGGTTTTGCAGGTGTATCAACATACATTTCATGTAACTGTGACCGAGTTAAAGAGCTATTGAGTATGTAGTTTGTCGCAGCAACAATATCTTTTTCGGAGCAAGTAACACAAGCGCCCTTAATTGGCATGCTGTTGTACCCGTTAATCACATGTTTGTATAATTCATCTAGAGAATTATTCTTTAGACGTTGATACCAACTGGCTGAATTCCCAATAATGGGAGCAGACATTTCTCCCTTTTGGTGGCAAATAATACAAGAACTAATATATACCTGTTTACCACGCTTTAGAGTTGGTTCATCGTCGGAGCCTGCTACCCCAAGAGGCTCTTCACTGGATACCGTTTTTAGATAGGTGGCAATTGCAAGTTGATCATCAGTACTAAGGTATTGCAAACTGTTGTGATTAACTTCAGCCATGGGCCCTGCTACCGGACCAGCATTATTGAGCAATTGATTTTTTGCAAACACATTAGCAACATCTATCTCTTGCGTTGACTGCAGGCCTAATTTAGTAATATTAGGAGCCCAATAACCGTCGATAAATGCACCGGTCAAATAAAAGCGCTGTTTGGGTGATCCCAAGGGATTCAAAGGGGTATGACACATGCTACAGTGTCCCAATCCATCGACGATATACCGACCTCTATTCCATTCTGGTGATTGATTAACATTATATTCTAGAGGTTGATTAGGATAAAAGAATAATAAGTTCCAACCCCATAATGAAAAACGAGAACCAGGAACATTGAATGGGAATGGTAACGGTTTATTTTGCTGCTCAACAGCAGGAATACTCATAAAATAAGCATAGAGGGCACGGGCATCATCGTCGGTAATATTGGCAAAATAAATGTATGGAAAAACCGGAAAGTAATTTCTTCCCTTGGGGTCTCGCCCCTCCTTCATTGCTTTAACAAAATCTGCTTCAGTCCAATTGCCAATGCCTGTTTTTTTATCAGGCGTAATATTGGGGCTATAGAATCGTCCAAAAGGAGTATCGATAGGCAATCCTCCCGCAAAAGCAGGAGTTCCACCTTTAACATTGGTATGACAGGCAATACAATCACCCAATTTTGCTAAATATTCCCCACGACTAACCAAATCAGCGTTACGACTGTCACTGGTTGAGACCGAAGGGTATTTCGGGTAAAACCCATCAACTAAGGGTTCAAACTTGTCATTTGCAGCACCATCGGCATACAACAAGCTAGCACCTGCAGACAAAACGATTGATATAGATAATAAAATCAACTTGTTTTTCAACAAAGAGCCCACGCTCCCTCCTTAAACCCAAAACTCAAATAATAGACTGTATCAACTGTGATGAATTTTATACTCTGCGTCCTATAACTTGCAATCATCTAACAACAGATGATTAAAATTAAAACCGCATCAAAATCAAAAATAATTCATTTTGATAAAATAAAAATGAACTCTGATCCTTACCAATTTAGAATTGCTTATCTTTTAAGATAGTTTCGTTATTAAGCACTAGCTGCAACACTAGATTCAAAGAATTTATTATTAATCATGTGCGTCACCAAGTGATATTATCACTATACTTGTGAGCTCTATATCGTACTGCGAGCTAATAGCCAAGCCGCGCTAAACGGAACACTTGGCTACCAGCTCATGTATTGTTGCTTATTATGGAGGCAAACACTTATTAAGGTCAATCAGAGATTTTAATCAAAAAAAAGACTGACTGGTAGCGCATTAAATCTCAAGATGCAACAATAAGTTTATAATCAATTATACTGTCGATGGAGCAATCGACATTCGAAGCAATAGTTCAAATGGTTGTCTCTGAAAAGATTATTGATTTTGGTTATTTAATCAGTTGATTCACTAAAACTAATGAACAAATAGAAAGGGCCAATCAGTGTGTCGCCAATTGACCCAGTGGATTGACACATAGCAAGTCCAACCTCGCAAGAGACATTATCGCGCCTTCAGGATAGCCTTGTCAATATTTTTTCTCGATCAGATGCGCAACGCTACCATCGATCTTATCATCACTTCATCGGCAAATAATTGCCCTGTAGGTGCTTGTGATTGGCGCCTGTATTTGTCATCGCCCTAGTAATCAAGTAAAATCTTACCCCTAAGTTACCCTAGGCTAAACTCCATGTTTTATAGCAATAACGTTCAAGATACTAGGCAATTTTTTTTCAATAGTTGGCAAAAGTACCAATTAAAAAAGCCACTGTCAGCTCTTGAACAACAAATTGTAGAGGTTATCCTGATTCACCCCGAATATCACTCTATTTTAAGAACTCATAACCCTTCAAACAATGTGAAAAATTTTTTTTCTGAGCAGGGCGAGGCCAATCCATTTTTACACATGGGCCTACACCTGGCTGTCCGCGAACAACTGACAATAAACAGGCCGGCAGGTATTGCTGATATTTACCAGCAACTATTGCTCAAATATGTCGATACGATGCATGTGGAACATTTGTTGATGGAACAACTGTCCGAATGCTTATGGCAAGCACAGAATAATCAAACAGTCCCTGATGAACAAATTTATTTTGCTGCCTGTAAAAATTTATTGAGCTCAAATTAAGTGAGGGATTCGGTAGCTCAAAAATTTGACAAATAATCAGGCAGTTCTACATCTCGGCAATAGCCTGCTTAGCATTGATAATTTATTAAGTTTAAACTGATTTTAACCGAATAATCAGGTAAAATCATTCATCAAATATTGATGATGTACTCAACATGAACGACCAACAAAAAAACACGCACTTTGGCTTTCAATCAGTTCCTTGGAATGAAAAAGAGAAGAAAGTAGAAGAAGTTTTTCATTCGGTTGCAAAAAAATATGATTTGATGAACGATTTAATGTCTGCCGGTGTGCACCGCGTGTGGAAACGATTTGCTATCGAAACAGCAAACGTACGCCCCGGCCATCGAGTCCTTGACTTAGCAGGAGGAAGTGGCGATTTAACTCGCTTATTAGCGAAAAAAGTCGGTAAAGCTGGTACTGTTGTTCTAGCTGACATTAATTCAGCTATGCTAACCGTTGGAAGAAATCGATTGCTCAATGCTGGCTATTTTAACAACATCCGTTTTGTTCAAGCCAATGCAGAGCACCTACCATTTGTCAATAATTATTTCAATTGCATCACCATCGCCTTTGGTTTACGCAATGTGACGGATAAGCAGCAAGCCCTTGAGTCAATGTTTAGAGTCTGCAAGCCTGGTGGACAACTTTTAGTTCTTGAGTTCTCTTCACCCAATTTACCCGGTTTGAAGCCAATCTATGACTGGTATTCATTTAATATACTCCCTAAAATCGGACAGTTATTTGCACAAGACGCAGCAAGTTATCAATACCTAGCTGAATCCATAAGAATGCATCCTAATCAAGAAGTGCTAAAACGCATGATTACAAAAGCAGGATTTGAGGACTGCCGTTACATTAATCTATCCGGTGGAATTGTTGCTTTGCATATAGCGTACAAGTACTGAGGTAATCATGATTAAACAATACACACTTAAAATGCTAGAACGAACACTCAACCATGGCTTGTCCCTGGATCAATCGATATCATCCAAGCTCGCTTTGCTACATGGAAAAGTATTGCAAATTATCATTACCCCTCTAAATATTCACTTTTTCGTAATCTTTGAACAGCATAGGTTGATATTACTCACTGACTATTCAGGAATAGTTGACACCACTATATTAAGTAGTCCGCTTGGTTTAATACGGTTGAGCATCTTACCCGCATCAAAAGCTCGTTCGGTGTTTAATGACGACATTACTATCACCGGCGATATTGAGCTAGGACAACACGTGAAAAGAATGGTTGATCAGCTAGATATCGACTGGGAAGGACATTTAGCTCGATTTACCGGTGATATGGTTGCTCATCAAGTCGGCTCCATTTTTCGTAGTGGCTTTTCATACACGAGAAAAATCAATCAATCATTGCAAAAAAATCTGACCGAATACTTGCAAGAAGAAGCAAGAATGGTTCCATCGCGTGAAGAATTGAATGATTTATTCCATGATATAGATACCTTGTCGCTAGATACCGAACGTCTTTCAGCTTACATTGAACAACTAACGATAGCTTATGAAACCCATTAAACAATTACTCCGTCTCTTAGCAATCAACCATATTTTAGCTAAAAATGGTCTTGATGAAGTCATCACCAGTTTGCAGCTGTTTACTCCTCTACGCTTTCTGATTTATTTAAATCCATGGAATTGGTTTCGGCGAGAAAAGCTAAACCGAGGCGCTGCTATTAGAAAATCGTTAGAGCAACTGGGCCCAATATTCATCAAATTCGGACAAGCACTTTCTACTCGCCCAGATATATTACCGCCAGATATAGCACTTGAGCTATGTCAGTTGCAATCTAATGTTCCACCTTTCCCAACAGAACAAGCCCTGGCCATTATTGAACTGGCATTTGGGCAACCTGCTCAGGAAATATTTGCGTTTTTTGATACCAATGTTCTAGCCTCAGCATCAATGGCACAGGTGCATGCAGCAACCTTAAAAAGTGGGAAAGAGGTCGTTGTTAAAATTTTACGGCCCAATATACAAAAAACTATTACCAACGATTTGGCCATTTTGCACAGCATTGCCAATCTAGCGGATAAATACTGGCCTGATAGCAAACGATTCAAACCGAAAGATATCGTCATCGAATTCGAACGTAGCTTACTTGATGAGCTAAATCTACACCGCGAAGCGGCAAATGCAGGTCAACTACGACGCAATTTCCAAGCATCACCGCTCTTATATGTACCAGAAATATACTGGGACTATGTTCGTGAAAACATATTAGTCATGGAACGAATTTACGGTATCCCCGTAGCTGATGTAAGACGCTTACAAGATCATGGTATTAACATTAAAAAACTAGCAGAGCGAGGTATTGAAATTTTCTTCACTCAAGTTTTCCGTGATTGTTTTTTCCATGCAGATATGCATCCTGGTAATATCTTTGTATCACTCCAACATCCCGAAGACCCCCAGTACATCTGCATTGATTTTGGCATCATTGGAACCTTAGACGATAACGACAAACACTATCTTGCAGAAAATCTTTTAGCTTTCTTTAATCGTGATTATCGTCGCGTAGCACAACTACATATTGAATCAGGCTGGATTGACCGTCACACCCGCTTAGGGGAATTTGAAAGTGCAATTCGTACGGTTTGTGAACCCATTTTCGAACGTCCCTTGAAAGACATATCCTTTGCATTAGTCATGATGCAATTATTTCAAGTGGCCAGACGTTTCCGTATGCATGTACAACCACAATTGATTTTATTGCAAAAGACTTTACTTTCTATTGAAGGCCTTGGCAGGCAATTATATCCTGAACTCGATTTATGGGCGACAGCCAAACCGTTCCTAGAGAAATGGGTGCGAGAACAAATGGGTCCAACAATTTTTGTCAACCAGCTACGCAACAACTGGTCTTTTTTAATACAGGAATTACCACATATGCCCAAGTTACTTCATGATGTACTGGTGCTACATAAAGAACAACAATTGCAACACTCTGCTAAAATAGAACATCAGCCAGTAGCAGTTAGTCGTTGGCGAGAAGGATTCATTATTGGCCTATTTTTAGCCTCCTCATTTGTTGCTATCAGTGGTAATTACCTAGACTTGTTGGATACCCATGAATTAGGAATAATTGCTCGCACAGTTGCCTTGGTATCTGGCACAATTACAGTCATTTTTCGGTTTAATCGGAGTTAATATGGGGTTACATGGGAGCAGTCCGTTATCATTACTATTAATTTTATTAATTGTAATTGTATTATTTGGTACCAATAAATTAAAAAACATTGGTACTGATTTAGGCACTGCCATTAAAAATTTCCGCAGAGCATTACACGAGGACAACGAATCAAAATGATCATGATTGAAGATCTATTCATCATTTTTTTAGTTACCCTAATAGCTTTTGGTCCTAACAAGCTGAATCATTTAGCATTTATGCTAGGTAAACTAATTCGACAATTAAATTTTTACAAACAAGCCATTTATGACAACTGGCAGACACAAAACGATATACAAATATTAGAAGACAATATACTTAAAGCCAAGAAAGCCGATCAAGCCTATGCGACAGGAAAAAAAAATACGAAAAAATATAGCTCAATCATTCCGGAATAACTAGAGCGCCGCTCGGTTAAAAATAACACAGATCGAAATTAAGTAAATTTTATGATCAAATTCATGCACATATATTCTCATAATTAGGTTGT
>JBMLTO010000092.1:0-25878 GCA_049239925.1 Legionella sp.
AACCTTTTGTTTTTTTAAACATTAATTTTTAAAAAAACTGAAGATACTTCAGGCCAAGGCCTAACCTACAACAGATTGATTAAATTTTAATGCGACATCCCTGTTCATCTGCATTAGTGTTATTCTCTGCAAGGAAGCTGCTATGGTATGGGTACTTTAGTTGTTGTGATAAAATTGATTTCATGTATGGCAGTTGTCTACGATGAGTGAATTGTTGTGGGGGGAATGAATAGCACCTGGCCTCCCAGTCTTTCTTGTAACGAACGGGTAGGTGCTTTTCGTAAATTTGGTGTAGTAAATAAGAACTGGTGCGTATGATAGTTTGTTTAATACATAGATAAATTTAATGACACGATAGTCTCTATGCTGTTCGAAAAGGGGAAAGATTAATGGTGAAGGATAGTTCAGCAATACTTTATGGAACACTCTATATTGTAGCTACTCCAATAGGTAATCGTGATGATATGACTTTTCGCGCGTTAGATATCTTGAAGAGGGTTGATGCTATTCTTGCCGAAGATACTCGTTATTCCGGACAATTTCTTTCCTTGTTAGGTATAAAAAAACCTCTCATTTCTTTACATGCCCACAACGAAGATAGCAAAAGTGAAATGATTGTAAGAGAGTTATTAGGTGGTAAGTCTTATGCATTAATTAGTGATGCGGGGACCCCGCTAATTAGCGATCCTGGGTTTCCTCTAGTTAAATTGGCTCGCGCCAATCAAATCAATGTGGTTCCAATTCCTGGCGCTTGCGCCTTGATTGCCGCACTATCTGCAGCTGGCGTACCATGCGACTTATTTACCTTTGCTGGGTTTTTGCCGGCAAAGTCTCATGCCAGACAGCAAAAACTAATATCATTAAAAACATATCAACATACCGTGGTTTTTTATGAGTCTATGCATAGGATTTTGGATAGTATCCGTGATATTGCTCAAGTCTATGGTATTGATTGCCAACTAGTTTTAGCGAAGGAGCTTAGTAAATCATTTGAACATTTTATCAGTGGCGATTGCAACGAAGTCATTGCTTGGTTGTTGGCAGAGACAGGACGATGCAAGGGAGAGTTTGTATTAATTATTCCTCCACGCACCTCGATTCATGGTAATGAGGATGCAGCAAAGAAGTTACTGAGTATCTTATTAGTTGAACTGCCGCTAAAGCAAGCCGTTAGAGTGGCTTCCAAATTAACAATAAGCACTAAAAATGAATTGTATAGGCTGGCTTTGAGCTTATCCACACCTGAATCAGTTGAAAAATAATGAAACATTTAGTTATCATTCGCTTCTATCTATTTGAAATGGAGCTACTATGCTGCGATTTTTAGGTTACTTAATGGTCTATTTTTTAATGGTTAACTATTCAATAGCAGCTAGTTTGGCTCAAATGACGGTTAATGATCCGGCCTTGGGGGCTCGTTCGATTACCTATAAAGTACACCGTCGGTATGCTATCGTCGAAGGGGATATTATTCTCGGACGTATTGTTAATCAAAAATTAATGGGGGCGACTGTTGTTAACAATATTTCTGGTGGGCATTGGCCGCATGGGATTGTTCCTTTTGAATTAAGTATCGATCTTCCTGATGAGACCGTGCATGCTGTTCTGAATGCTATGTATGTGTTACAACAACATACTAATATTAAATTTGTCGTTCGTAAAAAACAAAATCAACAAAAATATCCAGATTATCTATTATTTGTTCCTTCGGATGGAAAGACTTGTTTTTCAGCAGTGGGTAAAAAAGGTGGGCAGCAAGAAATAATACTAGGAAAGCGCTGCCGTACGATGTTTGTTGTACATGAAATTATGCATGCGCTGGGTTTTTGGCATGAACAATCTCGCCATGATCGCGATTTTTTTGTACGTATTGTGTGGGAAAACATAAGTGAAGAGCATGCGTATAATTTTAATCAGCACTTATCTGAATCCAAAGATTATGGTGATTATGATTATCAGTCGATCATGCATTATAGTGCAACGGCATTTTCTAAAAATGGTGAGCCAACGATAATTCCTTTACAGGCTGATGTAAAAATAGGTCAGCGGGAGAAGCTGAGCGAAGGTGATATCGAGGCAATTAATGCTATGTATCCTGAATCCTAAACATGATGGATAAGAACTATCCATCATAAATCGTGATGGATTAAGATGGGATAACGCTTAAGGCAATATCTTCACTCTGATCATCAACTATTGCAATTGCTATTTCATAGGATATATAGGTGGTGGCTATTAGTATTGCAGCCATTAATGATGTTGCGATCACTAACATCACTATCATCGGAACCAACGTATTTTTTGTTAAGTTTGACATAAAATTATTTTTGGCCATCGATGTTTGATGGAGCGCTTCTTGTCTCTGTTCATCGTCTGTGCATGTCTGTAGTTCTAACCATTTTTGGTAGTACTGTCCATAACTTGGAGCGGTTATATACATGGAGACGCCTATCGCGCTTAGAAAAAAACATAAGGGTACAAGTAATGGCACAGTTATTAGCAACGAAGCTGAAAAACCGCTAACCAGTAAGGCAGCAGCAGTGATATTAAACCGATAGACGGCACTCATTACTTGCCAATTTTGATCGAGCGCTGCCAGTTGTCTCTGACCAAAGGCTGCTTCGTTATCAACAAGGCCTCGAGATGATTCTAGATAACAACTTCGATTGGACAGATACTGTTGATAGGCGAGGTGATGACGATACATCAATAATCCAATGTCAAAGCATAAAAAGGCAGCTAAAATCCAACTTGCTGCAAAAGCAGATAGGCCAAAATAATTATTATAGTTGGTGATAGCATTGATGGGAGTCCAAACCATATCATTTAATAGGTCACAAAATCGTTTATTCATTTCCATCGTGAAACGTTCATTAATGCTCAAGCTTGTTTCTTGTTCGGAAGGAAATAATGTATGTTTTAGCAGTAAACCGCTGTTGATGATTAACCGTGATAAGGGTACTGTAACACTTAATGCATTAAATAGTGGTGAGGGTTTGTTTAATATAGCTAACATCGAGTTGATGTCTGTACCAAGCCCAATGCTTTCCGTTAATGGTTGTAATAATCGATAAGCGTCTGCTACTAATAGTGACTGTTTTACGGTTAATCGGCAAAGAACAATTTGTATACGCGTGATGTTAATTAACCCGAGGGCATCGCGTATATCGGTCGTGTGTAGTGGAATAGTCATTAGCGCTGTTAATGCAGACATTAGTTTTTTTTTGACCGGTTGATGCTCAATTGGTTGATTGTGTTCTTCAGTAGCTGCGGCATCGGATTTCTCTAGTCTTAATCTCTCTTTAGTATTTCCGTAGGCTTCATAATAATTCTTTAACAGCTGTTTTAAATAATCACGATATAATTGAAAACGCTTATGTTCATCCCGGACATTTTTTAGCAAGTCAGACAGAAGATCGAACTCTTGCCTGATGATCTGATGATGAAACGCCACAAATTCGTATCTTTTTTGAGCGGCCAGTTGATCCGCTTGTTGTTGATTAATTACATTCGTAAAAAAACCATTTTTATCAGCAAGGTATTCTTGCATGGGCTGAGTCATGTTAGTCTCACAAAAAATGTACAAAAAGTAAAAAACAGGACATTATCATTTTAATAAAGATAAAATCAAGGATTTTTAACTATTTTCATACGGCTTTGGTCATGCTTTCCTGCGTACTTACCAGATAAATCTATCCAAAAATTTAGTATGCGCAGGCAGTTATCACAATTTGCTTCAAGTTATCCTGTCTATCATGTCTCTATACTCATATAGCAGGCTTATTAGCTTAAGCTTCGGCCACCATCAACACGTAAAATCTCACCTGTGATGAATTGGTTAGTGGCTAATGTCAACACAGCTTGAGCTATAAAGCACGGATCGCCATGTTGTCTTAATGGTGTTTGGTCAATAATTTGCTGTTGTTGTTCATCTGTTAACGAATTACTGTGCTCGGGCCATACGATCGCACCAGGTGCTATGGCATTAACACGAACCAACGGCGCGAATTCACGAGCTAAAGAAAACGTCTGCATTGTAAGGGCTGCCTTGCTTTGACAATAAACAGAATATTGTTTTAAGGGTTTATGGGCATGAATATCGGTGATATTAATAATGACCCCCTTGGTTTCGGCCAGGTATGGGTAAGCTGCTTGGCTTAAACACAAGGGTGCAAATACATTGATGTTAAATGTTTGCAAACAATCAGTGGCATTATAAATATTAATTTCATTGCGCTTAAATATGGATGCATTATTAACTAATAGATCAAGCCGACCAGCCCAATGTATGCTATCAGTTATCAAGGATGATACATGAGGATCACTTAGATCTGCTTGGATGGTCATAGCACTACGGCTGCGTACTTGATTTAGTTTTGATGCTAATTCCTCGGCGGCGGCAATTGAATGCAAACAGTGAATGATTACTCTATAACCGGCCGAATGAAGGTGAGTAGCAATTGCTGCACCAATTCGCCGCCCAGCTCCGGTAATAAGTGCAACTGGAGCTTGTATGTTTTCTTGATTCAAGGTAAGGTCTCCAATTTTAGATTTTGTATCAGGTTAATCCAGCATTTATCTTATGAGTATTATCAGTTTATTACGCCAGCAATTGACCGAATTGTCAGAAATGTCGTTCGCAGAATTCATGCGTCAGGCATTATATGCACCGGGCTTGGGCTATTACAGCGCTGGATTGCAAAAATTTGGCAGGCATGGCGATTTTGTCACCGCGCCTGAATTAACGCCATTATATGGATATAGCTTGGCAAATCAATGTCAACCGATCTTGTCATTATTATCCACTCCTGTTTTATTTGAATTTGGGGCTGGTTCTGGGCGGTTATGTATTGATCTTCTAACTCATCTCGAGCGGCTAGATGCTTTGCCGGATTATTATCTTATTTTAGAGGTCAGTGGTACGCTAAAACAGCGCCAGCAAGAAGCTATTTCAACGGCATTACCTCATTTAAAACATCGCGTGCAGTGGTTATCTTCTTGGCCTCAAGATGCATTCAATGGTGTTATTATTGCTAATGAAGTACTCGATGCTATGCCCGTTCATCGTTTTTTGCAAAGCTCAAATGGGGTACTAGAAAACTATATACGTTTAGATGAGCACGATCGTTTGGTTGATTTTTGGAGACCTTCTTTGAATAAAGATCTCCTCGAGTATGTGAAACGTGTTTTACCCACATTGCATCAACCCTATGTATCTGAGGTTAATTTATTAATGCCCGCATGGATGAAGCAATGTTTTATGATGCTTAACCAAGGTTTATTTTTGATTATCGATTATGGTTTTCCGCGTCATGAGTATTACCATCCTGAACGCAACCAAGGTACCTTAATGTGTCATTACCAACATCAGACGCATACCAACCCCCTTGCTCATCCTGGTGAAGAAGATATTACTGCTCATGTCGATTTTACTCATGTTGCTGAGGCTGCTGAGGCTGCTGGTTTTATGATTGCTGGCTATACTAATCAAGCTGCGTTTTTACTCGGTAATGGTTTGTTAACCTTATTGGCTGAGGAACAAGATCCGTTGCAATTATTGCGTCAGCAACAAGCTGTAAAACAATTACTACAAGCCAGTGAAATGGGTGAGTTATTCAAAGTGATGGCCTTGACTAAGGCACTAAATTTGCCATTACAAGGTTTTGAATTGCATGATAAACGAGCGAGTCTATAACGATGTCTAAGTATTTAACTACAGTTGAGCTCCAAAAAGAATCGATGAAATTCTCAGCAGGGCATACTACGATTTTTTCAGCAACAGAACGAGAACCTTTGCACGGCCACCACTATGGCGTCTATTTAGCCTTGTCGACTTGGGTGGAAGAGAATGGGTTTACGTTTGATTACCGCTATTATAAAAAACGCATTCATTTGTTGTGCAAGCAGCTCAATCAAACTTTTCTTATGCCCAAATACTCTCCTTATTTGCAGTATGGCGAAGATGAAGACTACTATTATTTTACCTTTAATCAGAAAACAATACCTTTCCTTAAAGAAGATGTAACTATTTTACCGGTAACCAATATTACGGTAGAAGAATTGTCGCGCTGGTTTATTCATGAGCTAATTAAAGATAAAGCAGAATTAGAGCATCATCGTATCGAAAAAATGGTTGTCAAAGTATTTTCTGCTCCCGGTCAATCAGCTAGTCACACATGGCTGCGCTAATTGTATGGATACTCATGGAGCCTCTATGAGTTTGGTTTACCAAGTATGTATACCCCATACGAAGCGAGATTTTTTTGAGTATCTTGCCGATGGAGAGTCGCCGTTGATCGGTGCGAGGGTTTGCGTCCCCTTTCGTAGTAAACGTCGAATCGGTCTTGTTATCGCAGTGATCAACAGCGAGACTAGTTCTTTCAAATTAAAATCAATCGAGTCTATTATTGATCACCATCCTCTAGTAACTGAGGATATCATGGCGTTGTGTCAATGGATTAGTCAATATTATCAAACATCACTTTCTGAGGTATTGCCGTTGGCAATTCCTAAAAAATATCGCTTAGGATTTCCCGCACAATTGCCGCTATCCGAAGCCTATCGCTTAGCAATCACAATCACCGACGCGCACTTAAAATTATCTGCTCGCTGTCGTCGTCAGCATCAACTCCTAGATTATATTGCTGCTCAATCCGGGCTGGCTATTTCTAAAAAAGAGATATTAAATGCTGGTTTCACCTTGAGTCAATTGAATGCTTTAGTCAATGTTGGTTGTTTAATCAAAGAGAATCAGCCGTTTAAACCAGATATTCCTACGTCAGGTGATCGACCTCTAGAGCTCAATAGCCAGCAAGCGCAAGCCGTAGCTAAGATATGCAATTATTTAAATAGTTATCAGTGTTTTTTGCTGCAAGGGATTACTGGCAGCGGCAAAACTGAAGTTTATTTGCAGGTAATCGCTTCTGTTCTTGCTAATCAGAAGCAAGTTTTGGTCTTAGTTCCTGAGATTGGTTTAACACCACAGTTATTAAGCCGTTTTAGCCGGCGTTTTAAGCAGCCAATAGCCGTTATACATTCTCATTTAAATGAACAAGATCGCCAAATCGCTTGGCAGCTTGCCGGTGAAGGTATTGCTAGAATTGTTATCGGTACTCGCGCCGCTGTTTTTACCCCCATGCCTTCTCTAGGTTTAATTGTTATTGATGAAGAGCATGATCCATCATTAAAGCAAATGGATCATGTGCGTTATTCAGCACGGGATACAGCGTTGATGCGTGCATATACTCGTAATATTCCAATCATTTTAGGTTCAGCAACTCCAAGTCTTGAAACTTTGTATAACTGTGCTATTGGTAAATTTATATTACTATCTTTAACAATGAAGGCATTAGAGAGTCCTGCTTTGCATTATCAGCTAGTTGATATTCGTAACCAATCGTTGCAGCATGGATTATCATCGTTAGCATTGCAAACTATCAAGCAGCATTTAGCAGAAAAAAACCAAGTTTTAATATTTATTAATCGTCGAGGTTTTTCTCCTTTATTGTTATGTCATCAATGTGGCTGGATAGCCGATTGCCGGGCATGTGATAGCCATTTAACATTACATCGTGCTGCGCAGCAATTGATTTGTCATCATTGTGGCGCTTCGCAACGAATGCCTCGCTATTGTCGGAATTGTAAAAATAAAGAGTTATTACCGGTTGGCACAGGAACACAACGTGTTCATGAGTTTTTAGAACATTATTTTCCCGATGTACATGTTCTTCGTATAGATCGAGATGAGGTGCGTAAGAAAAATGCCTTAGCAGAACGTCTAGAACAAATTAATACTGGTGAGGCACAGTTGATTGTTGGTACTCAAATGTTGGCTAAAGGTCATCATTTTCCTCGGTTGACCTTAGTTGTTGTGCTCGATAGCGATAATGGTTTTCATAATCAAGATTTTCGTGCATTGGAGCGTTTGGGTCAGTTATTGATACAAGTGGCAGGTAGGGCTGGTCGTGCAGAGTTACCCGGGCAGGTAATTATCCAAACTCATTTACCACAACATCCATTACTTAATATGTTAATCAGGCATGGTTATAACGCGTTTGCAGAGGAGTTGTTAGTGATGCGCCAACAGGCAGAATTACCACCTTATTCCTATCTAGCTTTGTTACGGGCACAAGACAAAAACTTGCAGAAAGTCTTAGATTTTATGCAGGCAACCAAAGATGAATTGGCTGATCTGGGCGTGACGTTATTAGGCCCCGCTCCTGCACCACTAGCAAAGAAAGCAAGTCAATATAGAATGCAATTATTAATCAAATCTGCTTCAAGAAAAAAGTTGGCAATAACATTGACCCACTTTCGACAATGGTTAACAATAAAAGATAAGTTTCATGTGCGTTGGAATATAGATGTTGACCCGATGGATTTATCATGAGTAACCCAGCAAACACTTACCAAAAAACATTCAATATTGCTTGGGGCGATATGGACGCTTTAGGGCATGTCAATAATGTTCGTTACTTTGATTATTTTCAGCAAGCACGTATCGAGTGGTTGGACAATTTGCAGTTGGACTTAGATAATAGTCAAGGCCCCGTTGTAGTTCATGTAGCCTGCACCTATTTAAAATCAGTGATTTATCCTGCTTGTTTAACCATAAAAAGCAGCATTGATCGGGTAGGCCGCTCTAGTATTACGATGACACATGAATTGTATCAAGATCAAACTCTTATGGCACAAGGTGTTAGTAAAATAGTATGGGTAGATTATCAATTAAGTAAGTCTATACCTTTACCGGAGACATTAAGACAACTACTCAATAATCCCTGAATTTGGCACTTCTCAAAGAATGATTAAAAACCATCAATAGCGATAGCGTCTTTCACAGACTTGGAAACGTCCTTGTTTATACGGATTGCTATAAGCACGAAAAACATAATCACGGCAACTTTGTCCATAGCTATCAACATATCGTCGTTCTAGCCGAAAAGATAAATCGCTAAAATTCATATCTTCTCGCCATTCAGCTTGTTGTTGTTTTCTTCCTTCGGCATCAAGTTCATGCAGAAACTTGCTTAATTGGCTAGCATTTGTGATGCAAGACGCCAGTAAGGCAACTGATAGTACGGTAATTTTTTTCATGGATACATCCTAAAAAGTAGTTCTATTATAAAGCATAGACCAAAGTTTTTTAACTGTTCTAATTAGGATGCCAGTGATGCATCATATGGCAATTGGTGCTTTAATTGCCGGATGGGATTGGTAATTAAGGATTTCAAAATCTTCAAATTGATAATCAAACAATGACGCTGGTTTACGCTTTAATTGCAATTGCGGTAAAGGATATGGCTTACGTTCAAGTTGCTGTCTAGCTTGTTCAAGATGATTTAGGTATAAATGGCAATCGCCACCGCTCCAAATAAATTCACCGACGTCAAGATCACATTGTTGGGCGACCATATGGGTAAGCAATGCGTAAGAGGCAATATTAAAAGGTACTCCAAGAAAGACATCTGCAGAACGCTGATAAAGCTGACACGATAATCGTTGATTGGCAACGTAGAATTGAAATAAGGTGTGGCACGGGGCTAGAGCCATTTTATCAAGCTCACCTACATTCCAAGCACTGACAATCAGACGACGCGAATGAGGATTTGTTTTAATTTGCGTTATGATCTCTAATAACTGATCAATACAATGTCCGTCACTGGCAGGCCAGTTTCGCCACTGTTTGCCATAAATGGGACCAAGATTGCCTTCATCATCTGCCCACTCATCCCAGATGCTCACGCCATGTTCATGTAAATAAGCGACATTGGTATCTCCCCGCAAAAACCATAATAATTCATGGATAATGCTGCGCGTATGTAATTTTTTAGTAGTTACGAGCGGAAAACCTTCCGCCAGATCAAAGCGCATTTGATAACCAAAAATCGATCGAGTGCCTGTTCCTGTTCGATCGTTTTTTTCTGTGCCTTGGGTTAATATGTGATTAATCAGTTGATGATAATTATTCATTATGTTTGTACCACCATAAAGTAAGACCAAAAATTAGCATAGGGAGAGACAATAATTGCCCCATGGTCAACCAATTAAATGCAATGTATCCTATTTGAGCATCTGGTTCTCGAAAGCATTCAGCAATCAAACGACACAAGCTATAACCGATTAAAAAAAATGCAGCAACACATCCGGTTGGTTTCGGTTTTGCTGCATACCACCAGATGACAATAAACAAAATCACACCTTCTAGGCTAAATTCATATAATTGTGATGGATGCCTTGGTTGATAATCAATTTGTGGAAAAATCATTCCCCATGATAAATTAGTTGGTCTTCCCCATAGCTCACCATTGATAAAGTTCCCAATTCTTCCTGCGCCAAGCCCAAGCGGTACAAGTGGTACAGCAAAATCAGCAATGGTCCAAAATGATTTTTGAATTTTATAGCTGTATAACAATAGCGCTATAATCACCCCTAGTAACCCGCCATGGAATGCCATTCCGCCTTCCCATACTTTAAATAAGGTTAGCGGCTTATCTATCCATTGCCAGCTATTGTATAGGATCATATAGCCTAAACGACCACCAATAATCACCCCAATTGCGGAAAAAAATATCAAATCACTGATTTGCTCGTGGGTCCACTCAAGCTGATAGTGTTTTACCCGCCACTTGCCAAGAGACCACGCGCCCCAAAAGCCTAGTAAATACATCAATCCGTACCAATGGATGTGGAGGGGACCTAGGTTAAAAGCTACCGGATTGATGGATGGATAAATTAACATTCTATTCTCATTGTTTATTCTGTTCCTCGCGTTTGTTAGCTGTTACCTGCTCGAATTAAACTACCGAGGCCTTCAGCTTCAAGAACTTTTTGCAAATATAAGCGAATTTCGGTTGGGTGTTCAAGTTCCATGACTGCCGCTAACGTTTTTCGCGCATTGGCAATAGATAGTTTTCTAATCACCCATTTTATTCTTGGTAAGCTGAATGAATTCATGCTCAACGTATCAAATCCCATGGCTAGCAGTAGGATGACGGCAAGTGGATCGCTAGCCATTTCTCCACAAATACTAACTTCTACACCAGCAGCGTGGCCACCTTCAACAATTTTAAGCAAGGTGCGTAATAACGATGGGTGTAAGCAGTCGTAGAGATTAGCCACGCGTGGATTATTACGATCCACTGCTAGCAAGTATTGGGTTAAATCGTTGCTTCCTACGGATAAAAAATCAACTCGTTTTGCAAATTCGCGTGCTTGGTAGACTACCGCAGGGACTTCAACCATAATCCCTATGGGTGGCTTAATAATCTGACAGCCTTCTTCTACAATTTCTTTGTAGGCTTGGTTAATTAAAAAGGTTGCTTCATCAACTTCGCTGAGAGTGGTGACCATGGGTAGCATAATTCGAAGATTATTTAGCTCTTCACTGGCCCGTAGCATTGCCCTTACTTGCAATAAAAAAACATCAGGATGGTCAAGGGTTACTCGTACCCCACGCCATCCAAGGTATGGATTGTCTTCTTTCATGGGGAAGTAGGCGAGGATTTTATCCCCTCCGATATCAAGGGTTCGCATAGTTACGAAGCGTGGCGCGAAAGCCTTCAGGATTTGTCTATAAATAATGTATTGTTCATCTTCTGATGGAAATCGATCACGGCTCATGAAGGGTACTTCAGAACGATAGAGACCAACGCCTTCAGCTCCTACACTCATCGATAACCCGGAATCCATAGTAAGACCAGCATTAACTTGCAATGAGACGCGATAATTGTCAGTGGTTTCTGCTGGTTTGTCACGGAGGGTAATCAAGCTTTGGTTTAATTCATCTTCTTCTTGCGCTAATTGTTTATATTCGGCTAGCAGGGTCTTTGATGGAGAAATAAATACATGGCCATGATAGCCATCGACGATGATTGCTCGACGAGAAATGTGTTCTATCTTTAATCCGCGAGCCCCCATGACTGTAGGGACCCCTAAGGCTCTTGCTAAAATAGCAACGTGAGAGTTGCTAGAACCTTTGGCTGAGACTAAACCAACAAGCTGACCTTCTGGTACTTCTGCTAGGGCAGCTGCATTGATTTCTTCCCCTACTAGGATGGTCCGTTTGGGATAGATGATTTCTTCTTGTTGTGACGATTGTAATTCTGCTAGGACTCTATGCCCTAGATCTTTAAAGTCACTGGCGCGTTCACGTAAATAATCATCTTTCATGTTTTCAAATTGTAAAACATGTTTTTTTATAACGGTTGCTAATGCAGCTTGAGCGTTCAGTTGTTCATGATCAATCAGTTCAGCGACATCAGCGCCTAAGCTATCGTTATCAAGAATGCGTAAATAGACATCGAAGAGAGCGTGTTCATCTTCATCTATACTATTTTTCATTCGTTTACTAAGCCGCTGCATATTGTCTCTAGCGGTGGTTAGCGCCTGAAAAAAAATAGCTTTTTCTGCTGTTGTATCTTCAACTGTATTTCGGGGTACTGCATCGATATCGGCTATCGGATATACGACTACCGCGCTGCCAATGCCGACTCCAGGAACGCTGCCTATTCCCGTCAGGGTCATTTGCATGGGTTCATTTTTAGCAATTCCACCAAGTTCCAGCTGCGTTAGTTCTGTCAGTTCACCGGTTGCTTCGGCATGAGCAATAATGCCGCCTAACTGGGCTGCCAGTGTAATCAGAAAGGCTTCTTCTGCATCGTCAAAAAAACGCTGTTCTCTACCTTGTACCGTAAGCACGCCATATAGCTTACGGTGTTGGATAATAGGGACCCCCAGAAAGCTCTTAAGGTATTCCTCTCCAAGCAGTGAATGGTGAAAGAAATCTGGATGGGTGGGGGCATTATCAAGATTAATGGGTTCTTCGCGCCGGCCTACTAATCCAATGATGCCTTGCTCAAGGTTGATCCGTACGTTAGACTCTGCTTGTTTGTTGAGACCTTCGGTGGCAATTAAAACATATTCTGCTAATTTATTATCAATCAAAAAAACAGAAACAGCATCTGCGGTCACTGCTTTGCGCACTTGTTGCACCAAAATGCTCAGTGCATCAGCTAGATGATGGGCCGTGGTTACGGCTTGCACGATACGTTTTAGTATTTTTAGCATTTAGTGACCATGATTGCCTCGTTTACGACGCGTTCCCGGTGGGTTGCGTCTTTTTTTCAGGAAATACTCTAGCTCTTTTAGTGCTTGAATGTATACCTGTCTTTTAAAAAAAATAACTTGTTCTTGTGGCTCGTGATAATCCATCCAGCGCCAGCTATCAAATTCAGGCGAATCACTTAAATCTAGTCGAAGCTTCTGTTCGTTGGTGATTAATTTCAGCAAAAACCATTTTTGTTTTTGTCCGATGACTAGTGGAGTTGTGCCATACCGTAAGTACTGTTTGGGAAGCTTATATTTGAGCCAGCGTTTGGTAGAGCCTAAAATTTCTATGTCTTCGCGTTCCAATCCTATTTCTTCACGAAGCTCTCGATACATTGCTTCTGTTGCTGTTTCTCCGGTAGCTAATCCTCCTTGAGGAAATTGCCAACTATCATGACCTTGGCGTCTTCCCCAAAAAACACGCCCAGAGTCATTAACTAAGATGATACCCACATTTAGTCGGTAACCTGCTCGATCTATTACCATATTTATACTTAATATTAACTACAATTACTGTGATTTTTTCACAAAAGGCAAGAGGTTGGCAAATGAAACCTACAATTAACTAGTTTATTCTTTATTTATGTCTTGATTTCATCCGTGTACAATAAAATAGTTTTCTCATTGGATGAGCATAGCGGTTAGGTGTTTAATCTTATAGCAACATGACTAGCTTGGATAAACACTTCCAATGATGGCTTTCCTGTTGGGGGTTATTGATTGCCATTTCCTCGTGATTCTTGAGGTAATCTGAATGAAAAAAAAAGTATTGATTATTAACACGGGTGGCACTATTAGTAGTGTGAAAACTAATCATGGCTATGAGCCTAAACAGGGTTATGTTGAATTTGCATTGACTCAATTACCGGCGCTTAATCATCCGGCAATGCCTTGTTTTAGTATCAAAGAATATCAGCCTTTATTAGACTCGTCTAACATGACGGTAACTGAGTGGAATCGAATTGCTTCTGATATTGCTGACCACTATGATGACTACGATGGTTTCGTGGTTTTGCATGGAACGGATACTATGGCTTATACGGCATCAGCCTTATCTTTTATGTTAGAAAACTTAACGAAGCCTGTTATTTTAACCGGTTCACAAATTCCTTTATCCGAGGTGCGTAATGATGCTGTTGATAATATTCTAACCTCGCTATGGTTATGTGCTCGCCAACCAATTGCTGAAGTTTGTGTTTATTTTAATCGACGATTGATGCGTGGCAATCGTACTCAAAAAGTTAGTGCACAGCAATTTGACGCGTTTGATTCCCCAAATTTCCCTCACTTGGCCACAATAGGTATAGATATAAATGTTCATCGACAATTATTGTTACCATCAAGTGATAATATTTTTAAATTACAAACGATTACCCCGCAGTTCATTGCTAATTTTCGCTTATTCCCTGGTTTTTCTACTGATGTCTTAGCTTTTATCGTACAACAACCCTTGCGTGGTTTAATTTTGGAAACTTATGGTGCTGGAAATGCGCAAAATAACGTACCCCGTTTTTTGGAGTTATTGAGTCAAGCATGTAATCGTGGAGTTATCATTGTTAATTGTAGTCAGTGTCAACATGGCAAAGTAGAGATGAATCAATATGCTACGGGATATACACTTAAGCAGGCGGGATTAATCAGTGGCCATGATATGACTCCAGAAGCCGCACATTGTAAGTTATTGTATTTATTAAGTAAGAATATCCCGTTATTGCAAGTGAAAGCAATGATGGAAACTGCTTTATGTGGTGAACTTAGTCAATAGTCTTGATGTTTTTTATTTAGGATTTAGCCCTTCGAGACGCGTGCTACGCACGCTCCTCAGGACAAACGGACCTGGGAAAAATCGCTAAAGTGGAGTTAAATGAGTATCACTGCCTAGCGATTTTCGATAATCTATACAAATTTGGTAATAATAACTAAAGTTGCCAGACTAACCGTTATAAAATGATAGGAACTTAAACGTTATGCTACATGTTATCATTCTTGCTGCCGGTCAGGGCAAGCGTATGTACTCTGCTACCCCTAAAGTTCTACATCCGATTGGCGGCAAAGCAATGCTTGCTAGGGTGGTCGCTGCAGCTCAATTACTTAATCCAGTCGCCATACATGTGATTATTGGTCATGGTGCTGAGCAAATAAAACAAGCGTTACCTGAGTTGCCTGTTAATTGGATTATTCAGCAGCAGCAACTAGGAACCGGACATGCTGTTATGCAGGCTTTGCCATTCATCATGTCTAATAGTCAGGTATTAATACTATCAGGTGATGTGCCACTCATCACTGGTTATACATTACAAGCATTGCTATCCAAAGTAGATCAGACACATCCATTAGCTTTATTGCTGTCGACAGTTTCTGAACCGTTTGGTTTAGGTCGAATCGTCCGTGATCAGTATTCTCGCATTGCTGCAATCATTGAGGAAAAAGATGCCACTCATGAACAGCGTAAAATCCAAGAAATCTATACAGGTATTTGTTGTGTTCATGCTGAAGTCCTAGCACGTTGGTTGCCACGGCTTAGCAATGAAAATGCTCAACAAGAATATTATTTAACAGAAATTATTTCGATGGCTGTTAATGAAGGTATTGATATTGCTTCATTAATCACGACGAATCATTTAGAAATTCAAGGTGTTAACAATCGATTGCAGCTTCACCAATTAGAACGTGATTGGCAACAGCGTTTAACCAATCAGCTACTATTAACAGGGGTTAGCCTTGCCGATAGTTCTCGTCTTGATATTCGTGGCGAGTTAATTTGTGGCCAAGATGTTTTTATTGATGTTAACAATGTGTTTATAGGACATGTAATCGTTGGCGATGGCTGTCGAATTGGTCCTAATTGTGTCATCACTAATTCAACGCTTGCCGAAAATTGTGTGATTCACCCTAACAGCGTGATTGATGGTTGTCAGTTGGGTCATGCTTGCGAAGTTGGGCCATTTGCACGCCTAAGGCCTGCAACCGTTTTGGCTGACCAATCTAAAATAGGTAATTTTGTAGAAACCAAAAATGCGGTTCTAGGCTCAGGTAGTAAGGCGAGTCATCTAAGTTATTTAGGAGATGTTGAAATAGGCAAACAGGTTAATATTGGTGCTGGAACAATTACTTGTAATTACGATGGCGCGTTTAAGCATAAAACGATTATTGAAGATGGCGCATTTATTGGTTCAGATACCCAATTAGTTGCTCCTGTTATTATAGGTGAGAATGCTACAGTTGGCGCAGGCAGTACCATTCGCAGAAATGTACCGCCAGGAGAATTGACATTAACCGAATCTAAACAAAAAACTTTATATGGTTGGGTGCGGCCTAAAAAAAAACCACCAGCTTAGGGCGTGTTGACAATTGATTATCCCGCCTAAGTGCCGTGACTCGTTCGCGGCATCCATTCGCTCGTAATCAGCGGCAAATGTCTCCATACAGATCAGACCATTCTGGATTTAGGTTCTCAATCAAATTTAACGTCTATAGCCTGGACCAGTTTTTGAATTGCTATTCACGTCGAGCAGCCTCTAGATCAGTTTCATGAACCTCGTCATCAACCAACATATGCACATTGTACTTAGCTGTACTTGATGTTCCTGGCACAGGCGATACTACCATCAATCAATTCCCATTCAAGCTCAGGATGTTGTATAAGACCTTTAAATATTTTCATCCATTTGTCTTTTAAGGACCAACGATTAAATGGTTGATCAATAGAATTCCAACATTCGAACTCTATGGGTAGATATCGCCAAGGGCAGCCAACCATCATGCGAAGATTAGACTTGTCATCTATTTGATGTTGTAGCATTATCTTCTTCAGTTTAGACCACGGCTCATTACTGAGCATCAGTCTAGCGATTGCCAACTCGTTACGCCCTAGTTGTTGTTTACACGACTAAGAGTTAAAACAGATCATGATGTCTTTTGTTTATAGTCGCATAAATCACGAATAATACAGCTATTGCAATGGGGTTTTCGTGCTGTGCATACATAGCGGCCGTGTAACACCAACCAATGATGGGCATCAATGAGGAATTCTTGCTCGATATTTTTGAGTAATTGCAATTCCACTGCAACAGGTGTGTTGCCTTTAGCTAAGCCAGTGCGGTTGGCCACTCGGTATACATGGGTATCTACGGGAATGACTGCTTGATTAAATGCGGTATTAAGTACTACATTCGCCGTTTTTCGTCCGACCCCAGGTAGCGCTTCAAGTGCAGCTCTTGTGGTTGGTACTTCACCATGATAATGGTCTATTAATAGTTGACAGGTTTTGAGTATATTGTTGGCCTTGCTGTTAAATAACCCTATCGATTTAATATAAGTTTTTAACGTTTCCTCTCCCAATGCCAAAAGAGTTTCGGGCGTGTTTGCCTTGGCAAATAGTATGGCCGTAGCCTTGTTGACACTATTGTCGGTTGCCTGTGCTGATAGGATCACGGCAATTAATAATTCAAAGGTGGACTGATAGTTCAATTCGGTCGTTGGTTTGGGATTTTGTTCACGTAATCGGGTAAATAATGTTCGTCTTCTAATTTTATTCATGAGTTATGTTCTTTGCTTTAACGCGCGCCATTGCTTGTAAGATATAATTTTGTTTGGCCTGCTTGTCTTCTTGTTGGCTATGGTCCAGAGTCATTAATGTTCGTTTGTTTCGATAGTTCTGTTGTTTCTCATGTTGTTCGCGAAGCTGCCTGATTTGGCGAGCATTGAAGCGTTCTCTGGCGATGCTTTTATTGTAATGACTATTAGGTATCTCAACCATGTCAATACAGTCTACTGGGCAAGGTTCAACACATAAACCACATCCTGTGCACTCATCAGCAAGCACTGTATGCATTAATTTAGTGGCACCAATAATCGCATCCACTGGGCATGCTTGTATGCATTTTGTGCAGCCGATGCATGATTGTTCATTAATTAGCGCAACAGATGGTTTTCTGCTGTTTGCTAAGACGGTATTCCTAAATGGCGATGGTTCGATATTCAATAGCTTACTTAGGGCAAGCATTGTACTGATTCCCCCAGGTGGGCAACGGTCAATGGTCGCTGCGCCGCGGGCAATTGCCTCGGCATAAGGTCGACAACCAGCAAAATCACATTCACCACATTGCGTCTGTGGCAATAAATCATCAATTTCAGTCACTGAAACCATAATTACTTATCCTGAGTAGCTAACATGGCGGTTATTTTTTCTTTATCAACACGGGTGATTAAGGGGGTGAAGACTTCTATAGTATGGCTTATTAGAGGGAGATCGATATTTTCCCAGGTTAGGGGAGAGCAGTTAAGAAACTGTTCGCTTTGTTTTGCCATTGCGGGTAATACTGGTTTTAGATAAGCCATTAATATTCGAAATAGATTCAGTCCCGTCGTACAAATATTGTGTACTTGCTCGAGATTGCCTGGATCTTTCGCCAAAACCCAAGGTTTTTCGGCATCAATATACTGATTAACTTTATCCGCACATGCCATAATTTGACGAATGGCACGAGCGTATTCGCGCTGAACAAATGCCTCGATGATGCTTTCGCGATTCGCTAGTAACTCTTGGTATAGATTGGGCTCACTGAGGCTGCTAGCCAATTGATTGTTGAAGCGTTTATTGATAAATCCTGCGCAGCGACTAGCAATATTAACAACCTTTCCTACTAAGTCGGAATTGATGCGGTTACAGAAATCATCAAAATTTAAATCTAAGTCATCGACTCTATTATTCAATTTAGCAGCAAAATAGTAGCGCAAATATTCTGGATTTAGGTGGGCAAGATAGGTGCGTGCTTCAATAAATGTGCCTCGCGATTTTGACATTTTTTGGCCGTTAATAGTCAAAAATCCATGAGTAAATATTGCGGTCGGTAGGCGATGATCACTAGCTGCTAATAAAGCAGGCCAGAACAGTGCGTGGAAGTAAACAATATCTTTGCCGACGAAATGATATAATTCAGTTGTTGATTGCTTACTCCAGTAGTCTGCAAAGCAGAGATCATGTTCTTGACAATACTTTGCAAAACTAGCCATGTATCCAATCGGGGCATCTAACCATACATAAAAATACTTATTGATGGTATTCGGAATCTGAAAGCCAAAATAAGGGGCATCTCGCGATATATCCCATGGTTGTAAACCTGCAGTAAACCACTCGTCTAGTTTGTTAGCTACTTCAGTTTGTAAATGTCCTTGCCGAGTCCATTCTTTTAACAAACTCTCATAGCGTGGTAAATCAAAGAAATAGTGTTCAGATTCTTTTTCTATGGGTTTGGCACCAGAGATTACTGAAATTGCATCTTGTAAATCGGTCGGTGAGTAGGTAGCGCCACAAGCTTCACAATTGTCACCATATTGATCAGGGGTACTACATTTAGGGCAGGTACCTTTGACATAGCGATCGGGAAGAAACATTTGTTCAACAGGATCATAGGCTTGTGATATGCGTTTGCAAACGATGTTACCACCTGCTTGTAATTGGTGATAAATTGATTCTGCCAACCTTTTATTTTCAGCTGAATGCGTGCTGTGGTAACAGTCATAATCGATATAAAATGCTGCAAAATCTTGTTCATGGCTTCGCTGCATCTCGCTAGTCAGCGCTTCTGGACTTAATCCTAGTTGTTGCGCTTTTAGCATGATCGGTGTCCCGTGTGCATCATCGCCACAGATACTAATGCAGTGATGGCCAAGCATCTTATGCGTTCTAACCCAAATGTCTGTTTGAATATGTTCAACAAGATGGCCTAAATGAAGATGTCCATTGGCATAAGGTAAGGCGCTGGTAACCAGCATGTTACGTACAGTTGTCATAATATCAAGGTCTATGTCGAGTAAATGAGAAATTATAGCTGATCCCTGCGTGGAATACTGCATATCAGTTACAATAGTATTTTCGCATTTGTATCAATTGAGGGCGTCATCTATGAATAATCATCGTCTTATTATCGGTATAAGTGGTTCATCCGGAATCATTTATGGTATTCGTTTATTAGAAATTTTAAAAGAAATGCCTATTGAAACACATTTAGTTGTGAGTAAAGCGGCTCAGTTAACCCGTGCTTACGAAACCGACAGGAGTATTAGTGAACTAAAGCAGTTGGCTGATGTTTATTATGCTTACAATGATATCGGTGCAGCAATTGCTAGTGGGTCATTTAAGACGATGGGTATGATTATTGCGCCTTGTTCGATGAAAACATTGGCCGAAATTGCCCATGGTTTAAGTGGTAATTTACTCGCTAGGGCTGCTGATGTCGTCCTTAAGCAGCGTGGACGATTGGTGTTAATGACGAGAGAATCACCATTGCATCTAATACATTTAAACAATATGGTCGCGGTAACTCAGGCTGGAGGCATCATTTGCCCGCCGGTTCCTACTTTCTATCATAAACCACAAACGATAGCTGATCTGATCGAAGACACCGTTGGTAGAGTTTTGGATTTATTTGATTTGGACAGTGGTTTTAAACGATGGGGTGAATAAAAAACGCGGCATAAAAAGCCGCGTTTGATGATAATCAATTACTTCATAGATGGAGAACTACATAGATGGAGAACTACTAGAACTAGTTGCGGTTTTTTCTTCCTCTGGTTCAGCATTTTTTGTAGCAGTTTGTGCAGTATTTTCTGCAGCAGCTGGTGCAGCAGTTTGTGCAGCAGCTTGTTCAGCAGCTGGTGCAGCAGCTTGTTCAGCAGCTGGTGCAGCAGTTTGTTCAGCAGCTGGTGCAGCAGTTTGTTCAGCAGCTGGTGCAGCAGTTTGTTCAGTAGTTTGTGCAGCAGGTTGTGCATTCAGTGCTGCCGCTGCATTAGAGGTTACAGTAGAGTCAGTAGTAGTGGTTTTTTTATTATCACCGTTCCATTTACCTTTTAGCCAGTTGATAGCATCACTTGCTTTGTTTTTAAACCAATTATAAACATCGCTTGTCTTAGAGACTGCATAGGCTGTACCGACTATGCCTGCAGTCAACGCTACAGAAGCAGTGAGCACCGCAGCAGCAAAAGAGAAACTACCGAATACTGCGTAAGTAGAAGAAGCAGCTAGGACCGCAACAGCAGCTGGCGAGAAAGCGACGACTGCTGTAGTTGTTGCTATACCAGAAGCGATTGCAAAGCTAGTCCATGGTCTGCTTTTGATTGAATCTTGTGCTTTAGAATACATTTCTTTAAAAGTTGCCATAATTAATAATCTCCAAGGTTTGAAAAGTAAAAAATCGATGATGATTGTATCACCAGAAAAACGATTTGTGAATGAGGTTTCAGTGTTTTTTTGTAACAAATTTGTTAAAAATGGTCTTTTGTTTTGTTTTTTGATTTTTTTTTATTGATATTGTTGGCCTGACTCTGATTTATTGTTTGAATCATTGCTCGGTTTTAGTCATAGTTCCCTCATCTCATTTACCCAGCCAATAAATATAATTGCCCTGTCACCAGCCATAAGAGCTTCTTTCTTTTTACGCCATTATTGAAGTTGTTTGTCGGCTTAAAAAGCATCAACCTAACTAGGACCTTGTACTGAGTAAGAAAACGGGTAGTCTCGTTGCGTCCTCGATAAAATAATTTTCTCATTCATCGATACTGCGTTGGATCCGCTATTTTGGCGCTGATAAAACCTTGCGCTCTAAGCACACAGCTATCGCAGCGGCCACAAGCAGCACCTTCTGCTGTTAATTGGTAGCATGAGACGGTTAAACGATAATTAACACCTAGTTGATGTCCCAATTGAATAATATCCGCCTTCTTTAAATGTAATAATGGTGCTTGAATGATATATCGTTGTTGTTCAATGCCTGCTTTCGTCGCTAAATTAGCTAGTTTTTGAAACGATGTGATAAATTCAGGTCGACAATCGGGATAGCCTGAATAATCAACAGCATTTGCGCCAATGAATATATCAAATGCCTCTATTGTTTCAGCATATCCTAATGCATTTGCAAGAAATATAGTGTTTCTGGCTGGGACATAAGTAATAGGAATTGTCTCCGTTTTTTTGAAATCCGGTACTGCAATTTTATGATCAGTTAAAGCAGAATGGCCAAATTGGCTAATGTCTAGAGTAATTACTCTATGGTCTATAACCCTCATGTCTTCAGCGATTTTGGCGGCTGCTTTTAGTTCATAGTGATGGCGTTGGCCATAATCAAAGCTAAGCGTATAGCAGTTAAATCCTTGTGCTTTTGCTATCGCAAGACAAGTAGTTGAGTCAAGGCCGCCAGAGAGAAGAATAACTGCATTGTTCATGGATAGATCCTAAGTGATGTTGTATCGGGTTGGATGTTTCCTTTTGATGGTTGCTATTGCATAAAATTAAAAGGAAAAAATTTACCCTTGAGTATGCGCTATGCAAAATACACATTGTACCTGAGTGTTGGTTGACTTGGAAATCTATAATGGGTATAAGAATTCTGTCTAGTTAAACAGTCAATGATTATAGCAATTTTGCCATTACTATTTGGTCACGGACTTGCTTGTTGTCCATTTTTATTGCATCAGCCTGTTTTCTTATCAGTTAATACGGTTTAGTGTAATGGCCTGCTTGGTAAACGATAATTTTGATTCAATTTTATGTTAAATATTTTATCAAGATTGTAAAGTTTGCACGGCTCTCTTGTTTGTAAAATCAGTGCTATGCTATAAGTATGTCGAAAAATAATACATACTGTGATTTTTTTTTGGTGTTGCATGATTTGACAAGTTTGGCGATTATTAAGAGGTAATAATATGGTTCACATCTTGGATTGCACGACATTTAGTCTGCTGGATAGTGATGGTCAGAATAAAGTGCGTGAGCTACACGAGAAATTTTTTTCTGGACAGCCTTTCGAGTGGGATCTCAATGATACTCGTGATATTGCACGTCATCGAATATCCTTGCAATCGATATTATCGTTAGAGGCTGGCCAGTTAAGGACAATAAATCCTGCTAGTTTCGAATTCTTGAGTGATGAGCAAAAAACAGCATTGACCAACCAATTATTATTTACCTTCTATTGCTTAGCTGCCCAATATCATCTTGATGAAATAGAACATCGCCGTGAAGGCCTAAAAGATTTATCTGAACATATTACCACGTGTTCTATTTATATCCAACTTCTAGCGAATAGAGAAAAAAAATCATTCCAGGCTATGTTAGATGAAGTCATTGCAAATAGCAAAAAACCTGCTCGCTATTTAGGACAGATCATGGTTTCGCCGCTCATCAATGAATCAATCTTAGCAATGTCAACACCCGCCCCGGCTAATGGTGAGTCCACCCCTGTTAATGGTGAGTTTGGATCACAAATGTCTAGCAGCAAAACTGGTACAACGGTTAAAGCAATGAATGCGATTAATACTAGGCGGTTATATTGGGTATGGGGCGGTGGTTTACTCAGCAGTGTTTTAGAGTTATTCCCTGATAGTGTGGTCGGTAAGCAACAAGCACAACAAGTAGTAGATGCTCCTTCACTTTATACAGGCTATATGAGCTGGATCCTTTATTATACTCGTTTTGGCATTAGTTTAGGGTTGTTACTGAAGCATACGATTGCTGGCTCTTGGATGAGTGAAGCAGAACAAAATATACCTTGGCATGAGCGCTTTCAAACCCAATGGGAACTGCGACGGTTTTCATTATTGAATGATCTGATTTGGGGTTTTGCCAATATGTGTTGTTTTTATTGGCTCAGAGGCCCTGGTATATTGGGTTATATTGGTAATGTGGTAACTGCTGGATTACTGTTAATGGATGTAAGCCTCAATATCTGGAATCTTTGTTACCAAAGCACGTTGCATAATAAGATAATGAGTCAATACGAGAATGATCTACAGGCTTTAAATAGAAGAATAGATGATATTGGCGAGATCAGTGAACGTAAAAAACTAGAATTTGAGCGTGACAGACTACGCAGCAAAAAAGAATCGCTTACCCTCGAGTGGTGCTACAAAGAATGTGCGTTGATTAATGATGTCAGTTATGCGGTTGGTTTGTTGATTGCTTTTGCTGTCGTCTGTTGTTTCTTTTTCCCCCCGGCTTCAGTTGCGCCCACGGTTACTCTAATCATGGGTGTTGTTGGGGCTGCATTGTGCTTTTTATTGACAGTTGCTTGTCCTGCTATATCAGGGGCATTGGATATTCACCAAACGAAAGTAACTGCCAATAGAGCAGGTAAAGAGTATAGAAATCTGTTAGCAAAATTTGGGCAAGAGACAGATGTGAACATGAAAAAACAGCTGTATCTAAGTATTAAACAATTAGAGGCAACAGATGCTTGCTATCAGCAATCCATTGTTTATCAAAGAAAACAATTAATAAGGTCCTTGCTAGTTGATCTATTTATTCCTCCTCTTATTTTAGGTGCATTTATATTTTTGCCATTACAATCAGGTTTATTCGTTTTAGCAGCAGGATTTGCGTTAGCTGCACTTAGTTATAAACTGTTGGAGAATGATAAACCTGCAGATACTACATTACAGGCATTTAATACGGAAGAGTATGATGCATTTGTAGCTAATCGACCTGAGATACCAAATGAACGCTTACTCGAGCCAAGGTTTCTACCATGGCAGCAAGGGTATCAGCAGATACCGAATGAAAATGGAGACCGTATTGATGGTGAGAATAATATTCCTGCGGGTACTTAAATCATTAACTCGATTTTAGCCATTTTTCTCAGGAGCGTTCGCCCTGAGGCGCGTGCTACGCACGCGTCTCGATAAGGACTAGATCCGAAAGAAAAAACATCAAGACTATTTTTCTTTCGTTGAGCTAAGTAGGTGAGCTGACTTTCTCTGATGTGATGACGTTCGTTAGACAATCAATTGGGTCAAATAAGTATTTTTCAAAGACGGAAAATCAGCTTGATTGACACAAATGTTCAAAAGAAAGCATCGATTCTTTGAGCGATATGCTCACTTTAGCTGCCTAGAAAGCCCTTCGAGGCGAATGAATTAGGGGAAAAATAGCTACAGTTAAGACTAAGTACAGCTCGTTAATTGACCATATTTATTGCATACATGAGCTTTAACTTGCTGGCAATGTAATAAATTAGTTATTTTACAGGCAGGGATTGGTTCACTTTGGAAAATGGTTGCCAGGCATTCGCTTTGGTTACGATAAATAAGATGTATGTTGCATGATGCATGAGGTTGGTAAGGCATGCATCTTAAGTGAACGAGATCGAGGCAATGCGGTTGATTGGCATATTGTTCATCATAAGGGATACAAAAACAATAGTGTTCGTTGTCCTCTGGGCATCCATCCTCATCCGGGCCGCAAATAAAATAGCGATTATTTGCCCAACAACTATGAAACATTATAACAACTAAACTTAGCAACAATACTATTCTTCTCATGACCATTTATTCCATAGGTTCGCTGCGAGAGGGGTATCTTCAAATTTAATAACGTGGTTCAATGGATTGTTCACTGTAAATATTATAGTAGCTGATAATGGCTTGATAACATAAGTCATTTATGTCAAAAATGAATCAGGTTCATCGTTAACTTGGCCATATCCTGGATGCTGCGAACCAGTTGCGGCACGTAGGTGGGTGGATGAATTGTCAAAATAAGAAGAACGCATCTGCGCTTGATTAAAACGAAACGGAAAATTATTTGTTTTCTTACGGAAAAATCGCCACGTGATATTTAGCGAAGAAGTTCATCAAAAACTTCTTTCGATGTACAGTGACTATCCTCGAGGAAAACCAATCGTTGGTCCGATTCTCCTTGCGATGGTATCTCTTTTGCAAGCATATGAACAAGAGTCTGATGCTTCAGCAGTGCTTGAATCAATGTTTGATCAACGA
>JBMLTO010000093.1:0-31057 GCA_049239925.1 Legionella sp.
AACGGGCGCGCATCCTGCATGATACCATAGACATACAAAGCTGATGTATTCGATTTGGCGCGTCTCGCCACCAAACCAATTGATGCTATCAGTTTGCCAAACTTGTTTGGAGTCATTGACTAGCTCTTTCAGTTGAATTCGTTTGCCCTTAAGGGGCTTTCGGCCTTGTTTTTTCTTTTCAAACACAGGAAACTCATACAATTGAGCATCAAGCCTTAACAGGTTAGAGCCAAACTCATACAGGCATAGGCACCAACTTGTTATACGGCAAATAGACTACCGCTTAAGCTGGTGTACTCAGAGCAGTATCCTCGTAGAATAGAAGCCTTGAGCGCCGAAAAACAAATTCAAGGATGGAGCAGAAAAAAGAAGGAAGCCCTAATCTCAGGTGAATGGGACATGCTTTCCTACTGGGCTCAACGAAAAAAAAATAGTCTTGATGTTTTTTATTTAGGATCTAGCCCTTCGAGACGCGTGCGTAGCACGCGCCTCAGGGCGAACGGTCCTGGGAAAAATGGCTAAAGTCGAATAATCTGGGATCGTATTCTAATGCTTCGAAAAGCATCATCCTTTGTTCAAAAAATAACTGTCGATCTGCGAAGATCGCTCCCCCACATCTACCCTATCAAAAAACACTCTCGCTGCATGGAGGCTTTTTTTGCAATAAATTAGCAATAACACTGCGCAACTTAGAAATAGAAGTAGTCGGTAAATAGCGTCTTATAACAGCTCCATTTGAATCAACCAAGACCTTGGTAAAATTCCATGGAATGAATATGAACGGTTTTTTTTGAATATTCTTTGCAAGATACGTATATAAAGGTGAACGCTGCGGACCATATACATTCAGTTTGGCAAACAATGGAAACGTTATATTGAAACAAGCGGTAGCAGCACTCTTAATCTCTTGATTGGACCCTGGCTCTTGTCTTAGAAACTGATCACAAGGAAACGCTAATACGCTAAACCCAAGATGGTGAAAATCATGATGTAACTGCTGCAACGCTGTGTACTGTGATGTAAAACCACACCGACTCGCAACATTAACAATAAGAAGAACTTGCCCCTTATAAAGGGAAAGATTTGTAGTCAATCCGTCCATGGTCTGCACTGGAACGTCATATAAATCATCACCTTCTTTTATTGCCATCTCTCTGTCCTCCCGTCATTGCTTGTGGCCTCGTTCAATTAGCTGGTAGTGCCAATACCATTATGCCGCAATAATGCATCCACCCTAGCTGGACGGCCTCTAAAGTTTTCATAGGCTTCAGACGCCGTCAATGATCCTCCGACTTCAAGAATATTTTGTAAAAAATCTCTACCCGTTTTAGCATTAAAAATGCCTTCTTCTTCAAATCTAGCAAACGCATCACTAGAAAGCACTTCTGCCCATTTATAACTGTAATAACCGGCAGCATAGCCGCCACTGAAAACATGCGTGAAGCTATGCTGAAATCGATTATATGCTGCAATTGGTACAACAGTCGTCTGACTACGAACATCATTTAAAATAGTTGCAATAAATTCGGGAATTGATGGGTTATAATCTTGATGAATACGAAAATCAAACAATGAAAATTCTAATTGCCGCATCATAGCCATTGCTGATTGAAAATTTTTGGCAGCCAATAATTGCTGTAATAGATTCGCAGGCAAGGATTCTCCGCTAACAACATGGGCGGTCATCAGTTGCAAAGCATTAGTATCCCAACACCAATTTTCAAAAAATTGACTGGGTAATTCAACCGCATCCCACTCGACACCATTTATTCCTGCCGCCTGGAGGTAGTCCACTTTTGTCAACACATGGTGAAAACAATGTCCAAATTCATGAAATAAAGTAGTCACTTCATCATGAGACAGTGCTGGTGGCTGATTTGGTGCAGCTTTAGCAAAATTACAAGTCAATGTCGCAATAGGCAACTGAATATCCCCATTAGCTAATCTTCGACGACTTTGCAACACATCCATCCATGCTCCACCTCGTTTATGACTTCGTGCAAATAAATCAAGGTAGATATATCCGCGAATACTCTGATCCTGATCAATGACCTCATAACAAATAACATCAGGATGCCAAACATCAACATCCTGCCTTCCTATCAACGTGATCCCATATAACCTACTAACAATTATTTTTAAGCCATCCATAACTTTAGCTAATGGAAAATAGGGCCTAAGCTCTTCATCTGAAATAGCATAATGCTTTTGTTTTTTGCGCTCCGATAAATAGGCAATATCCCATGGTGCCAGATCAACTAACTCTCCGCTTTCGTCAGCAAAAGCGCGTAATTCAGCAAATTCAATCTTAGCCTGCTGATAAGCCTGCTTGCTCAAATCCTGTAAAAAAGTCAAGACCTGCTCTGTTGAAACAGCCATTTTAGTAGCTAATGATAATTGTGCATAATTATCAAAACCCAAAAGAACGGCTGTTTCATGACGTAATGCAAGAATTTCGTCCATGATTAAACTATTATCATACTGGCCAGCAGAAGGCCCTTGATCAGACGCCCGAGTACTGAATGCCTGATAAATTTGCTCACGAATACCACGATCTTTTGCATACGTAATTAAGGCCAAGTAGCATGGAAACTCTAGATTAAACACCCAGCCAGGAAGTTCTTTTTCCTTAGCTAATAATGCAGCATGGTGTAACAAATGTTCTGGTATACCTTGCAAGCGCTGCTCATCAGTCAAGTGCAAAGTATACGATTGCGCGGCATCAAGCACATTATTTTCATATTGATTAGATAATTCAGTTAACCGAGTTTGAATTGCTTCAAAACGCACTTGATTTGTTGCATCTAATGCTACTCCAGATAGCTCAAAATCACGCAACATATCCAATCTGATTTTTTTTTGAACATTATTTAGCTTGGCTACATCGATTGACTGAATTGCATGATACAAGGATTTATTTTGACCGATTGCTGACTCATAAGCCGAGAGTTTAGGTAGACAAGCCTGATAAGCAGCTCGCAAGTCAGGAGAATTAACCACTGCATGAAGATGCGAAAATGGCGACCAAAAACGCTCCAGTGCATCCGTCCCATCATCTAACGGTTGGATAAGATTATCCCATGTAAATTCATCGGTGTTAGCAAGGATGGAATCTATTGTTTGCAGATTGGTATTCAATATCTGTTCAAGATGATTGACGAAATTAACCTGATCTAACTGCGTAAATTGCGGTAAACGACTTGCAAGCATTTGAAACCCTTATGTATAAGTATCATGTAGATAACCAAAACATAAGCATAGCATTGAATAACTAGACTCTCTAGGCAGAACAATTGTTTTGACAATCAATATCAACATCTTGGAGACAATCACTAGGCTGGACGGGCGTTGCTACAGCAGGGTGATTGAACATGAGAATACCATTGGGTAAAGAAGAGATCGATGTCGTCGGTCTTTGCGCGTCAATCCAAGCGTTTAACTTAAACTGTACAATTGTAGTGCAAACAGATAACAAAGAACCAATAATTGGCAGAAGGGGAGAAGCAGCCATTACAGGTAAAGACAAGGTTACAGAAATAAACAAGCTAGTCGTTACAGCGACCCCCAACGCTAAAAATTGTTTTTCAAGAGAGATCCATCGAATCAATGCCTCTAACAACCCACTATTGATTGAGTTATTTTCACCAACGTCATGATTTAAAAATGTCTCGTTGTAAGCCTTTTGTAAACGACATAATCGCGACATTTCAAAGTGATATCTCAATAAAGCCAAAACAACATCAAATAGTTGTAATGCCACAGCCAAGTAGATACTCACCGAAGCCCATGCCCCTGTAAGTACGACAAAATTTAATAGTCCAGCAGTAAACCAAACAATATCGTTACTTAATTCAAACCAACGAAGGCGTAGCTGAGTTTTCATGCGCAAAGCCCAACCCAAGGAAGATTCCTCATCAGTCATCCACCACCCTGGACAAGTATGCTTAACCAATAAAAATAAATTTCCTAATAATCGTGGTGCAAAGAAAATCCAAGCCATGTAAGCAACAATACTGTCAGTAGATGCCTCCATCATTAAAATTAAATGTTTTAGTTCACATAACTCGTCCAATAAACACGATAAATTAATAGTTAATCGACGCAAACGAAGAGTAAAAACACGCCACCAATTACTAGTTGCAGTAAGAGCACGAATCAATTGTGGCAACGATCCGTTTGGTCTGGCGTTATCAGTCGACACAGGAGAAAAAAGAATACGTTGCGTAGCCAAGCAATTGCGAAGCCATTTTTGCTCTTCTCTATATCGAAGTTGCTCACGATAATCTGGCGTGTAATAACAATAAAGATGCTCTAACGTCGTCGCTAACATTAAAGCCAGTAGCATCTGTTGCATCAATTCAGCAGATGAGTCCTGATTACCAATGACATGGCTCCGGATGCTATCACACAAAATAGCATATTCAACAACCAGTAAATCCTGATTCATCACCAGTGGCACAAAAAAAGATGGCTGTTTCTGGGATAGATTGTCTAGAAAAACCCAACGCCGATCATCCGTTAAGTAAGGGCCAAACTCACTATTATCCGCTTGTAAAATGTATAAAATTGGTTGCATAGGCTCTGATAGCGTGTTGTTTCAAAACACCAATTATCTCACATAAGGATCAAATTGAAAAATAAATAATCAATAAAACTTAAATTAATGCCCTTGACTTGCTGAACGCAAACTTCTGAGCGACAATAGATTCCCTGTTTATAGCCCAAAACCAATATGAGTATCCCTTCAAAATTGTCGCTTCCTTTGCGATTTTTAAGCATCGATGCAATAGAACAAGCGCAATCAGGACATCCTGGTATGCCACTTGGCATGGCTGATATTGCGACAGTATTATGGCATAAATTTTTAAAACATAATCCACAAAATCCACAGTGGTTTAACCGCGATCGATTCGTTCTATCGAACGGCCATGGATGTATGCTCCTATATGCATTATTACATCTTACTGGCTATAAGTTAAGCATTGATGACTTAAAAAACTTTCGGCAATTGCATGCGAAAACCCCAGGTCATCCCGAGTATCCTGAAACACCTGGCGTTGAAACAAGCACAGGGCCACTCGGTCAGGGACTTGCTAATGCTATCGGCATGGCTATAGCTGAAAAAATATTAGCCACGCAATTTAACGACATAAACCATAATTTAGTCAATCATTTTACCTATGTATTTGCAGGCGATGGCTGCCTGATGGAAGGCATTTCTCATGAGGCTTGTTCACTAGCAGGAACCTTGCAACTAGGTAAATTAATCGTTTTTTACGACGATAACGGCATTTCTATTGATGGTAAAGTAGAATCCTGGTTTACTGATGACACAGCGGCACGCTTTCGCGCTTACCATTGGCATGTTATTGATAACGTTGATGGACACGACGTAGATGCTATAGAGATCGCTATAGAACAGGCTCGTGCTGAACAATCCAAACCAAGCATAATCATCTGCAAGACTATTATCGGATATGGTTGTTCAGCTGCCGGCAGCGAAAAAACACATGGTTCACCGCTGGGGATAGACGCTGTGCGTCATTTACGCCAAAATCTTCATTGGCCTCATCCTCCTTTTTCGATCCCTAGTGAGCTGTATGAACAATGGAACCATGAAAAGCAAGGGCAACAAGAAGAACAGGAATGGCTAGCAACCTGCCATAGCTATCAACAACAACGCCCACAGGATTATTATCTCTTTTTGCGCCGTATCAATGGCGACTTACCCGATGACTGGCAAACGATTAGCAATCATTTCATTAATAGTTGCAAACACAACCAAATGACAGCAGCTACACGCAAATACTCCCAACAATGTATAGAAAAATTTGCTAGCCACCTGCCAGAACTGTTTGGTGGTTCTGCTGATTTAACTAGCTCAAACAATACGAACTGGTCCAAAACAAAAGCCATTTCAGTCAGTGATTTTAACGGCAACTATTTAAATTATGGTGTTCGTGAATTTGCAATGGCTGCCATCATGAATGGAATAAGCCTACATGGGGGGGTTATTCCTTATGGTGGAACATTTCTTGTCTTTGCTGATTATGCACGCAATGCCATTCGCCTAAGTGCATTAATGAAAAAACGAGTAATCTTTGTGTTTACTCACGATTCGATTGGTTTAGGCGAAGATGGACCAACCCATCAACCGATTGAACATGCTGCGATGTTACGAATGACACCTAATTTACTTGTATGGCGTCCAGCTGATCTCACCGAAACGGCTGTTGCATGGCAGCAAAGCATCAGTTGTTATCAAGGACCCAGCTGCCTACTTTTATCCAGACAAAATTTACCAACATTACCTCTGCATGATATCAATATTGATAACATCAAGCGAGGAGGATATATTTTGCAAGATTGTGCACAAGAACCACATGCGATTCTCATTGCTACCGGTTCTGAAGTCCACCTCGCTCTTGCAGCAGCTAACCATCTAAGAGAACAAGGCATCACAACAAGGGTTGTTTCTATGCCTTGTGGTGAGCGGTTTTTAGCACAAGATCGTTCTTATCAAGAAAACGTTTTACCTAATTCCATACGTAAACGTATTGCAATAGAAGCTGGTGCCACCACTTATTGGTACCGTTTTGTTGGCCTTGATGGAGCAGTTATAGGCCTAGACCAGTTCGGCGTATCAGCACCAGCAACTGATGCCTACCAATACTTGGGAATTACTGTCGAAAAAATAATTGAAGCTTACTATCAACTGAAGTAAAAACAGCGGTTGACAATCAGCTAAGCAATAACAAATGCGCAAGCATTATAATTAGGCGATACTATATAGCAAACCAGTGCTAATAGTATTTCGCACTGTGGAGAATAAACATGGCAATACGCATTGCAATTAATGGCTACGGCCGCATAGGCCGTTGTATTTTACGTTCATTATTCGAATATAAACGCCAAGACCAGTTTAACCTAGTAGCAATCAATGATCTATCAGGCATGGCTATCACGAGTCATCTTACTCGTTATGATTCAACACATGGTCGCTTTGCGAGTACAGTGAGCGTTGAAAATAATAACTTAATTGTTGATGGTCATCCCATCCAAATTACTGCTGAACGCAACCCCAATGCCCTACCATGGCAAGCCATGAACATCGATATTGTCTTAGAATGTACCGGTGCTTTTACCAGCCATGAAGCAGCCATGCAGCATATTAATGCTGGCGCCAAAAAAGTACTGATTTCTGCACCAGGAAAAAATGTAGATGCAACCATCGTTTATGGTGTTAATCATCACCAACTAACAAAAAATGATAGAATCGTGTCTAACGCCTCTTGTACGACGAACTGTCTTGCACCAATTGTCAAACCCTTGCATGAAGCATTGGGCATTGAATATGGTCTATTAAATACTATTCATGCTTATACGAAAGATCAAATGCTGCTTGATGGTAATCATTCTGATTTACACAGGGCTCGCTCGGCGGCTCAATCGATCATTCCAACTAAAACAGGTGCTGCTAGTGCAGTTGGGTTAGTACTGCCTGAATTGGCAGGTAAACTTGACGGCTTTGCTATGCGTGTACCCACTATCAATGTTTCAGCAATAGACTTATCGTTTACTACAAATAAACAAACGAGTGTAAATGAAGTTAATGATATTATGCGTAGAGCAAAAAATGATATTCTACACATTAATGAAGAACCATTAGTCTCATGCGATTTCAATCATTATCCTGCCTCTGCCGTATTTGATACCACCCAAACGAAAGTCTTAGGAAACTTAGTCAAAGTTGTTGCCTGGTATGATAACGAATGGGGCTTTTCAAATCGTATGCTTGATACCGCCTACCACATGATGACACTCTGAGGAATAAACATGAATATGATTAAAATGAGTGACCTCGATCTTAAAGGCAAACGGGTACTAATTCGTGAAGATCTAAATGTACCGATTAAAGATGGCATAATTACGAGCGATCAACGACTACAAGCTGCTTTGCCTACCCTACGATCGGCACTTAAAGCAGGAGCAAGCGTTATTGTATTATCCCATCTTGGGCGACCAAAAGAAGGTCATTTTGACAAACGCTTCTCTATGAAGCCTATTGCAGATTACCTCGCTGACCATCTTGAGTTACCAGTTCATTTTTCTACTGACTACCTTAATGGACTTGCGGTAAATCCAGGAGAACTATGCGTATGTGAAAATGCCCGCTTTAATGCAGGCGAAACAGCTAACGATGATCACCTTGCAAAACAACTAGCAAATTTATGCGATATTTTTGTGATGGACGCATTTGGAACCGCTCATCGTGCTCATGCATCAACTCATGGGGTAGCAAAACATGCCGCTATTGCAGCAGCAGGACCATTACTGACTCGCGAACTTGAAGCCCTCGAACATGCACTACGAGGACCCAAAAGACCTGTTATTGCAGTAGTTGGGGGCTCAAAAGTATCATCAAAATTGTCCTTATTAAAAGAAATGGTATCTAAAGTGGATGTTTTAATACCAGGAGGGGGGATCACCAATACCCTATTAAAAGCCCAAGGACACGAAATAGGTCTATCACTCTATGAAAATAATCTATTAACAGAAGCGCAAGAAATTTTAGAAGTTGCCAAGCAAAATGGATGTTTAATTCCTTTACCATCGGACGTAGTCGTTGGAAAATCGTTAAATGACAGTTGTCCTGCTTTCAATAAATCGTTAGCAAATATTGCGAGCGACGATATGATCATGGATATAGGCCCGGATACGGTAACCCGTTATATCGATCTATTGAGCGAGGCAAAAACCATCATTTGGAATGGACCTGTAGGCGTATTTGAATTTCCACAGTTTGCTTACGGTACTCGTGCATTAGCTATTGCTATCGCTAACAGCGATGCATTCACTCTCGCCGGCGGCGGCGATACGCTTGCAGCTATTGATCAATATGATCTAACCGGGCAAATATCTTACATCTCAACTGGCGGTGGAGCCTTTCTTGAGTATTTAGAAGGCAAAACATTGCCAGCTGTGGATATACTCATTGAACGCAGTTCGATTGATGAGATTATCTGCTAATTATTTGCGATGACTATAGGGCGTGCGGATCAATTGTCAACACGCTACATAAAAAGGATAGTTAGCTAAAACTATCCTAATCTATTTGCTCTTTTTTAGACTCGTTTACTTTCGATAAACCCAGTTTTTCTTTAAGCCGAGCAACAGCAGTCGGATCAAATTGACGAACAGTTTTGTGTTTGATCACAACAGTAGAGGGTTTCTGTGGCGAAGGTAAAGACAGACTGCCTCCTATATAACATGAAGTCATCTGATCGTGCGCTTGCACCTGTTGATCAGTATTTCTAACAATCGGCTTTATAGCATCTGTCTTTTCAGCTATATTTTTTCGAGGAGCTTTCAGACTTCTTTCTACCCGCTTCTTAATTTTTGCTGCCGCTGATTCAGCTTCTTCCTCGGTAACAGGAGTGATAGGATTACCTAGCAAATCAACCCTCATTTCCTTGGCCTTTAAGCTTGCTAAATAATCTAAACGACGAGTAAATACAACAACAGCTTCGCGAAGTTTGCTTTTCGAAATACCAGCCAACGCTGCTTGCTCTGCATAATCGAGTATATCTGTCATAATACCTAATTTTAGGGGATGAATATGAGTCGAGTTGTCAAATGCGAGAGGAAAAGTAGCAGCCAGCCAATGCAACGCATCGATGCGATACTTCCGTGATTTATTTTTTTGCTTTTTATTGATATCGGCAGTACGAGGATGAAGATCCTGTTTTCTCATGCGGAAACCCTTATCTAATTATTGATTATATAATACAATATGCAAAAAAATAAACCATTTCAATGCATATCAATTGCAAGCAGATGATACTCTATTCCACCTATTTGCAATATTTTATTCATTCTCTAAGTAATAAGCTATATTATCTATAAATATAAAAACTATCGATATAAACTAACAGGTGTCATTTCGATGAAAACGAAGAGATTTTTTAAATCATTTTTAGCACTATTTTTACCTTGGGTTATTTTTTTGGTTGATGACAATCCAATTGGAGCCGCCATAACCATAGTTGCGCAAGCAACTATCATCGGCTGGGTTCCAGCAAGCATTTGGGCTTGGAGAATAGTGCATCACCCAGAGAATATAAACGGTTCAGGTAACACTATCGATAATTAATCATTGATTCAGAACTTACTCCCGGATCAACACGATATCGATTGTAAGCCCTACATAGTTAGAGGTTCAATAATGAGCACACGGATTATTGTGAATGGCGCACACGGAAAAATGGGCAGCTTAGCTTGTGTAACCATACAACAGCACCCAGATTTTGAATTAGTTGCGGCTTTAGGTCGTTCCGACAATTTAGAACAAGCTATCACTACTTGCAAACCCAATATCGTCATTGATTTAACCCGAGCAGATTGTGTCTATACCAATAGTGAAATCATTATTAAGTGTGGTGCTCGGCCATTAATTGGCACTAGCGGTCTTGTTGAAGAACAAATCATACAATTAAGAAAGCTTTGCTTTGAACAACAATTGGGAGGCATGATTGTACCCAATTTTTCTATTAGTGCCGTATTAATGATGAAATTTGCGGCACAAGCAGCTGCCTATATAACAGATGTCGAAATTGTTGAATCTCATCATCAACAGAAACTAGATGCACCATCAGGCACTGCCCTTAAGTCAGCAGAAATGATATCGGCAGCAAGGAAACAAAATAGGAATAAACTGGATATTAAAGAAATTATTCCCTGTGCAAGAGGCGGCGTTCATCATGATATTAATATCCACTCATTACGAATACCCGGGGTTCTCGCCCATCAAAAAATTATTTTTGGAGGCCAGGGCGAAACACTCACCATCACACATAATACTATCGATCGCTCATGCTTTATGCCAGGACTAATTCTTTGTTGCCAAAAAATTCAACAATTAAATACACTATATTATGGTTTAGAACATATTTTAAGCTAACAAACACAAACGGGAGGTTCGAGCGATGTTGCCCCATAAAAAAGTTGCTTTTTATGGTCATCATGATATTATTTTGGGCAAAAAATCAATTGGATCTGGAGATTTTATTGTGGAAGAAGAACAAATTCATAATCCAAATAGCTCACTTAAAGCAAATAACCAAATGAGCAACCTTAGTCTTGCGCTACAAAATCGCCAAGCAATACAAGCTCATCATTCATTAAGCATTGAAAATAATGAATCCATCGGCTCCAAAGAAAAACATAGCCAACAACCACGATCCATTGATAATCCAGACCACCAAAAGATGGGAATCCCAATAAAAATACCGGCTAAACGGTGCACCCATAAAAAAATAGATCTGATGTTTAACTCCTATGATGAAGAACAACATTATAAACAGAAGCAATTATTTTGGGCTTGGTTTGATCAAAACGTACCAATAGCGAATAAAACCAATGATAATAATTGCCTCAGTAACGATCAAGATGAAAAAACATTTAACATGAGTTAATCATGAATGCCAAGCCATCGATTGATAACTAAAATTAGTTCGTCTACACCTTGCTTACGTAATGATGAAAAGGCTTGAATAGTAATGAGTTCTTCGCTATCGGCATAGCGCTTTTTAACTTGTAATACTGTATTTTTTACTTGTCCCTTGCTTAACTTATCTGACTTAGTCAACAACACATGAACGGGCAACTGACGACACAAAGCCCAATTGATCATGGTCTGATCCAGTTCTTTTAATGGATGACGAATATCCATCAGTAACACCAAACCTTGAAGACTTTTGCGAACGTCAAGGTAGTGAGCCAAATTATCCTGCCAACTTTTTTTAATAGATAAACCTACTTTAGCATAGCCATAGCCAGGCAAATCAACTAAACGTCTCTGGTTATCAGGCAAGCTAAACAAATTAATTAATTGAGTGCGTCCAGGTGTTTTACTGGTTCTTGCTAATCGATGAATGCCAGTCAAACAATTTAGTGCACTTGACTTACCAGCATTAGAACGCCCAGCAAAAGCAACCTCATAACCGGTATCATCTGGAAGCTGTTTTACTTGCGCTGCGCTTTTAAGGAATTTAACTTGTGTGTAAGGGTTTAGTAACATGAGGCAAATTAATTTAAGTTTTTTTTTCACTAGTGTATCATTGATATGCTCTAGAATGGCTGGAGTAACGATGAAAAAAAAATTATTTATTCTTGTTTTAGGTTATACACTGAGCTTAGATGTTGCTGCTCAAGAACCATCCAAAGAAAAACTAGTTGCGACTTGTGTGGCCTGTCATGGTATGCAAGGGATTAGTAGTAACCCACAATGGCCTAATTTAGCCAGCCAACATGCTAACTATTTAGCAAAACAATTGCGAAATTTTAAAGAAACAGATGTTAGACCATCTGATATTATGAGATCTATCGCCGCCGAGTTAAACGAACAAGACATCATTAACATAGCTTTGTATTATTCATTATTACCAATACCATCAGCACAAAGACCTCAACCTCGTTCTAAACGAGGAGAAGAACTCTATCGAAACGGTGATTTTAAACAACATATTCCTGCTTGCATCGCATGTCATGGCCCTCGTGGCACCGGCAATAAACAGGCGGGCTTTCCTCTCTTATCCGGTCAGCACAGTGAATATACGGTATTACAATTAACCGCTTTTAAACTAAAGCGTCGTAATAACGATATCCATGGGATTATGCGTGATATTAGTAAACGAATGACTAAGGACGATATGGTGGCAGTTGCTGAGTATATCGCAACCTTGCATTGATATGTTTTGCTGAGTTCATTTTAAACTTAACAAATCGAAAAATGAACTTGTGATCTGCTCTTTCCTGTAGCATGATTAAGACTTGCTCCGATCTGATTTCTTACTGAGTATTTATCGAAGCCTAACAAATTGATTATTTTGCCAATATAAACAGATTACTATCTTTACTAATCAAGGTGAATTTAAATGTTAAAGTACATATTATCTTTGGGTCTTTGCTTTCTTTCTATGCCACTGTTTGCAGAACAGTTTGTAGCCGGTCAGGATTATGTTGTTATTAACATAGCCGAAAATGCTAGTCACTCCGCAAAGCCCACAACTGTTACCGAGTTTTTTAGTTACGGTTGTCCATGGTGTTATCGTTTAGAGTTGTCATTAAATCAGTGGGTTAAAAAACAAAAGGGAAACATAAGCTTTAACAAAGTACCTGTGGTATTTAATAAAGATTGGGAGTATTACGCAAAAGCCTATTTTGTCGCAGAGGTCTTAGGTAAAAATGCTCAGCTTAATCCAACACTATTTAAAGCTATACTTACAGACAAACGTCAACTTAACAACGAGCAAGCGATGATTAACTTTTTGACTAGTCAAGGAATTAAAACCGAAGTAGTTGAAAGTGCGTTTTCACATTCGCCAACAATAGATATACGTATGAATTATGCAAAACAGCAAATGGCTTTCTATCAAATCAATGCCGTTCCTGCATTTATTATCAATAATCAGTTCAAAACTGACTTGCAAATGGCTAAACATGAAAAACGCTTAATAGCCATTCTAGATTTCTTAGTTAAAAAGAACACAACATCAGCCACAAACGGATGATTAAACTAACTCTTCACCAATTAAAGCAACATTATTCCTGTCTTACCAGGCGAACTATTGCTAAGTCATAGTGTCGCCAGGATTTTCTAAGCTTAAAATACCTGTATTAAAATCATAAGCAAATAGTTCAGCATAACGGCCCCAATCGATCATTGTACGCAATACTCGATCGGCCTCTTTTTCACTTAAGTAATCTTCTAACTTACTTAAAAAACGCTCTTCTGATACTTGATGCCCGGTTTTTTCATCAAGAACCTTCCGAATGTAATGCGCCATAGGAACTTTCTCAACAAGACGCTGAGCAAACAATCGTTTGCGCTCTTGCAAATCAGCCTGTGAAAATTGCTTACCTAGTGCTGTTAATTGAATATCACCATCAGAAATTTTAGCAAATCCTAAAATTTCTAACGTTTCCAGAATAGGAAACAAATCGTCTACATTCATCATGAGCTCATCCACAAGCTCTGGTAAATCAATTCGCTCTTCAAAGGAGGTCATCGTATCTATCAATCCTGACAATTCGGAAGGATCAACATCGGGTAAACGATACCCTAAACCAATTGAACGCTCACGCAAAGAATGCCTAGTCTTTTCCTGTGGGCCGCTAATCATCAATGTATAAATTCTATCAACCAATGCACGAAACTCAGCCCCCTCTGGATTACGAGGCTTAACAAAGGGAACAGGAAGATCGGCACGAATATAACCTGGGTCACTACCCAAAATCACTATTCGATCAGCTAACATGACCGCCTCTTCGATATTATGCGTCACTAATAAAATACCGTTGGTATTCGTTTTCTTTTCTTGCCACAGATCCAATAAATCAGATTTTAAATTTTCAGCGGTTAACACATCAAGTGCAGAAAAGGGTTCATCCATTAATAATACATCTGGTTGAATAACCAATGCTCTCGCAAAACCAACTCGTTGGCGCATGCCTCCTGATAATTCTTTAGGAAAAGCTGATTCAAATCCATCCAGTCCAATGGTATCTATCGCTTGAATCGCTCGCATTCGACGCTCTTCACGACCAATCCCCTGAGCTTCTAAGCCTAACTCTACATTTTCAAGCACTGTTAGCCAAGGCATTAGTGCAAATGATTGAAAAATCATTGCAATACCAGGCACTGGGTTATTCACTACTTGTCCACGGTAACTTACTTTGCCTTTAGTCGGCGCAACAAGTCCAGCAATAATTCGTAACAAAGTTGACTTCCCTGAGCCTGATTTCCCAAGTAAAGCAACAATTTCTCCTTCATTTAAAGAAAAGTTAATATCATCTAACACGAGTAAGTTTTGCGTAACAGCCTTTTTATAAGCCTTACTTAAATTTTCAATAGTAATAATAGTCTTCGTCATGGCGATCTCAATTAGAATTAAAACGCTCTTCAGCCAACTGGTACAGTGGACGCCAGATTATATGATTAAATAAAAGCACGTATGCACACATCATTGCTGTACCAAGTGCAATTTTAGGAAAATTTCCATCAATAGTATTGGCTTGTATATACTCACCCAGCCCTGTTGCTTTCAACGTAGTATCTCCCCAACTGACCCATTCTGCGACAATACTCGCATTCCATGCACCACCTGCCGCAGATATCGCTCCCGTAATGTAATAAGGAAAAATACCCGGCAAGGCAAGTCGCTTCCACCATAACCATCCTTTAAGCCCAAAGTTATCAGCGACTAAACATAAATCACGAGGAATTGTTGCAGCGCCAGCAATGACATTAAATAATATGTACCATTGCGTTCCGAGTATCATTAAAGGCGTTGTCCAGATTTCAATGCTTGCAGAAAAACGTACGATAGCGATGACAAATAGCGGATAAAAAAGATTTGCAGGAAATGCCGCAGCGAATTGTATAACCGGTTGAATTTTTTGTGTTAATCCTGGCCGTTGACCTATCCAAACACCGATAGGAATCCAGATAATCGAGCTCAGTATGATCAGTATAATGACTCGAATACCCGTCGCTGCGCCTAAATAAAAAACATGCCATATCTCATGGACATTAACTTCAGAAAGAATAAATTTTAATAACCAGTACCCAGCAATAGCACTCACCAACCAAACAAAGGCATTCCATAATCTATCGATGCGCCGCTGATGTTTTATATCCGTTTCTTTTAACGATTTAGGCCGTTGTTGATTAAGCATAGGAATATTAATGAAACGATCTTTTAAAATGGTAAGCCCACTACTGCTATGTCTCATCAACCAACTTTTACGCATCCAATCAATAAGCCATGATTGATATTCAACTTCATCAGCTGTTTGCTCTAATTTAAATTTCTCTGACCATGCAATTAATGGCCTAAACAGTACCTGGTCATAGAGAAAAATAACGATAACCATCGCTAATATAGCATAGCCAACGGCATAAAGATTTTGTTGCTCTATAGCTATAGCTATATAAGATCCGATCCCAGGAAGAAGAATCGTTTGATGCGAAACAGCCATCGCCTCTGATAATACAACGAAAAACCAACTAGCTGACATTGACATCATCATGTTCCACAGCAAACTTGACATTGAATATGGGACTTCTACTTTCCAAAATCGTTGCCAAGAAGACAATTGAAAAATTGCAGCAACTTCCCGTAAATCATGAGGCAACATTTTTAAAGATTGATAAAATCCAAAGGTAATATTCCATACTTGGGCAGTAAAAATAACAAATATTGCGGCGCATTCCGGACCAAGCAAGCTACCTGGAAACAAATGAATGAAACCAGAAATAGTAATCGCCAAGAAACTTAATACTGGCACCGATTGCAATATATCGATCGCAGGGATAATCACCAACTCTGCTCGTCTATTTTTAGCAGCAAGAGTACCAATGATAAAAGTGAATAAAATTGATAATATTAGAGCTATAAACATTCTTAATACTGTGCGCAAAGCATATAAGGGTAATGTTGATGGCTCCAACGAAATAGATAACGGCTCCCCTAAAGCATATGGAGTTGCCATTTGTTTGCTTGCCCAACCAAAGAAGAACAATACTGAAAAGACTAAAACTACCAGTAAAATATCCCAACAATTAATGAAACGACTGACGCTGTCGCGATTGGCAAAATAAAAACGATCATTACCCAATGAGATCCTCCTTCATGTCAAGATTGCCGACAACAATTAGTGACATGTCAATCAAGCAACATCTACTAAAAATTACTTCGGGATTTTACTACATTATAATATCCTACAAAACAATACTTGCATGTAAACCGTAGTTAATTACAAATAACTTCATTATTTTTATGATGACTCATCGGTATGATGTAAACTTGAAAACCGAACTTGTTCTATTCTGAGGAAGAATCAGATGTTTATTATTAAACTCCATTATAAATCCCCCCTGACTGAGGTTGATAAATACCAGCGAGCACACCGAGAATTTCTTGATTATTATTATAAACAAGGAGTCATTTTGGCATCGGGACCATTAAAACCACGAACAGGAGGCATCATAATCGCCTTAACGACCGATCGCTCACAATTAGAAAAAATTATAGAACAAGATCCATACTACTTAGCTGAGATTGCTGATTATGAACTCATTGAATTTACACCGATTAAGCATCGAGATGAAATAAAAGCGCTGGTTCATTCGTGTGAAGGAAAATTAATTTAAGGATTTAGAGACCTAAAATCAACGAAATATGGTTTTGGGTTTGAGCATACAAATACCGGCTCTATCTATCGACTTAACATTTTTTATTACTTGCCATGTTAGCTGCTTTTCTTGCTTGGGTGATTGTTGGCTGGCTGAAAATGAATTATCAACACGTCCTAGTCGAACCTAAACATAACTGTCGATTCCTCAGCTCCTAACCTCGCTTTACTTAGGCGATTAAAAAAATTCTGCCATACATAATTTAAAATCAGTGATATACTAAGTTTTGTGATCTTAAGATTCATAGAATATAACATTACCGAAATTTGCTAAACAGTAAACAGACCTTAAATATCAACAGGACAATAGTTATTTAAGGAATAAGCGCAAACTATTGATTAGGTAGTGTCGTTCAAATGATTAATATTGTCTTTTTCATGGAGTGAAATATGAACGGTAAACTTTTCTCTCAACGATTCAATAAAGAATTATCAGGTCTAGGCTTCCCTGAAGATTTGATGGAAAAAACAAAAGCAGTTGCTAAAGTATTTGGCGTAACTAGGCACTTAGCCAATGCTATGATTTTTGGCCACATTATTCCAAATTCGCAGCAGCTGGATAAAATTGGTGAGATTTTAGAAGTAAGCCCAGAATGGTTAGTCGGCAACATTGATAGAAAAAAGGCATATTCAGGCCGTGAAGCTACTGAATCCGCTTAGCACTAAACAATCACAATCAGAGGGAATACAAGCTCATCATAGCTTGTATTCCACAAAAAGCGTTTATAGCGATCATCCAATAACAATCTAGCATTGTTGATATTAGAGCTCTTACCATGGAATGCCTTAGTTTTTGTATAGCAAATAGCATTGATCTTAGTCGTCTGGATCATCATTACAAATCAAAAAACTCTGATTTGTATGCAATTAAATTGAGAGATTTAGTTAAAATTACATCTGCGACTACCAATCAAATTGTGTTTGTATTTAAAAATGGAACGGTTGTTTCTTGGGGAATTAAGCGGTATCAAATAACAGAGTACTTACAAACCATTAAGCAGTTTGCACACCAACCGATATCATTCTTAGTGCATGATGAATTTAGCTATCAATATGGCAATAAAACACTCATTGAACCACATGATTATTTTGATGTTGACTGTCTTCATATCGATAGCCGCAGTGAGGATTTGAAACTGAGTCTATCATATGGCTTCTCACAGTCTGTTAAACTACAATATTTTGAAGTGATTCTTGAAAAACTAGTTGAAAAATACACGCCATTTATCGACAGCCTATCCATGAATGGAGAATTCAATGTTAGTCGGAATGAACTGCGTAAAATGATTGGCGAAATTATTGGTGCAACCAGCGATATGAATCTAATCAGTAACTTTCTTTATCATCCTAAGTATTTCTGGCAACATCCAACGCTTGAAGAATATTATATTATGCTAGAACGATACCTGCATATTCAACGACGAGTTAATGCAATTAATCATCGTCTTGATACCTTCAATGAAATTTTTGAGATGTTTAATAGTTATTTGGAAAATAGACAATCAGAACGATTGGAGATTATTATTATCATATTAATTGCTATTGAGATTATTTTCAATGTACTTAATTTTCATTTTTAGTGCAGTTGCACAAAATTAAATTAGTCATTCATGCTCATTCAAACATCAGCTCTTAGCGAAAAACAACTCGAACAACTCATACGACTTGCCGCAACGTGTAAACAATTGGATAGTAACCTTATCCCACTACACTACCCCATCATCGCTCAGCCACGTTATATAGGTCATAATTTACTTTATTATCATCAAGAGCAATTAGTTGGCTTTCTTAGCCCTTTTTTTTTCTATGATGATGCTTGCGAAATTGCGCTATTAATCAGGCCAAATTTTCGCCGTAAAAATATTGCCAAAACATTAATTCAACAATTAATTCCTTTGCTGCACGCAGAAAAAATCAACAGAGTTATTTTTTCTGTCAGTGACTCATCGTCATCTTTACAAGCCTACTTATTAAGCAAATCCTTCAAATCCATACAAACCGAATATCAAATGTCTTTACAAATAACAGGATTAATTCATCATGAAAGTTCTGGGCTCATCATTCGCCAAGCAACGCTTTCGGACCTAGAAGAGCTATGCAAGCTTGATCAAAATTGTTTCCCAGACCCACTAGACAGAGACATGCGCCGGCGCTTCCGTACCTTACTGACTGACCCGAATTATATTGTTTTAGTAGCCAGCTTGAGACAACAACTGATCGGTAAATCACATATGCAATTATTAGCAAATCATGTAGCACAATTAACCGATATTGCAATAACACCAAGATTACAAAGCAATGGATATGGCAGCCATATGCTAATCGCCACCGTTAATTTAGCAATAAAGTTACAAGTTAAGCAATTGATCCTTGACGTTGATAGCATGAACCTGAAGGCTCTCCATCTTTATAAAAAGTCGGGGTTTGATATTATAAACACAATGAATTATTGGGAAATCGACCTAACGATGCTGGCAAAGCACTACAGCTCAATGCCATAATAACCATAGCAAAAGAGTGTAATAGCCGATTAAAATAAAACATCAAGTTATTCTTGGTTAATAAGCACTATAGAGTAGAGCTACGTCCTTCGTTAGTTGTTCGTAGCCGCCTCGTTAGAACCTGGCGTGTCCTATTAAGGCACCGAGCTCAAGATAAAATACATTCACAGTTCACTGATGCTTTAGAAAAGCTTGTGGTAGTGAACTTGCAACCATTTGGTTGACACACAGAAGCCAAATATTCTAAAAAACCATAATCAATACATTTTGCATTAATTTTTGGTGCACTCCAGTTACGGTACAGGCGGGAACGCCGATGACCGTGACATGATAATCGTTGAGCTAAGTAGGAAAGCTTGTCCCAGTCACCAGAGATGAGGGCTTCCTTCTTTTTTTTGATCCATCCATGGATTTGTTTTTCGGAGCTCAAGGCTTCTATTCTGCCAAGTTCAAAAGAAAGAATCGATTCTTTGATCTATCTGCTCACTTTAACTCCTATAAAGCCCTTCGAGGCGCGTGCTACGCAAGCGCATCAGAACGAACGATCCTGGGAAAAATGGCTAAAGTTGAGTAAGCAATAAGTCGCAAGTTATTAACCATCGAGTTATAATCATCTAAATTTTCAAAATGAAAAGGCATACATGAAAACGTCATTATTTGACATAGCCAAATTGGTGAATGGCACCATAGTTGGTGATGAAAAACTGATCATTGAAGGATTATCAGCCATCGATAATATTGTTCCAGCATCGATTGTATTTGCTGAAGGTAGAGATAATCTTCAAAAGGCAGAGAACTCTCATGCAGCAGCAATTCTTGTAAGCAACCAGGTAGAGTCATCTAACAAAGCATTAATCAAAGTGGCTAACCCAATGTTAGGGTTTATACAATTACTAAATTATTTTCACCCCAGCAAAAAAAATAATATCGGGATCCATCCAACGGCTGTGATCGCTGATGATGTAATCATTGGTCAATCAGTATCCATTGGAGCGTACGTAAACATCGAGTCAGGGGTTAATATTGGCGATAATTGTGTTATCAAAAGTCATACCTATCTTGGCCATGGTGTAACTTTAGGCTCATCGTGTACGCTCCATCCTCAAGTAACCATTTATGATAATTGCCAAATTGGCTCTAACGTTATTATACATGCATCTACAGTAATTGGCTCCGATGGGTTTGGATATACATTTAACGGGACTGAACATATCAAGATACCTCATGTTGGTCATGTAATTATTGAAGATAATGTTGAAATTGGTGCTAACTCCGTTGTTGATTGCGCTACTATTGGCGCCACTATTATCGGAAAAGGAACAAAAATAGATAACCTGGTTCAAATTGCACATTCAGTAAAGTTGGGGCAGAACAATATTCTTTGCGCATTTACGGGTATAGCAGGTAGTACAAAGAGCGGTAATCATGTTGTTTTTGCTGCGAATGTTGGTGTCAGTGATCATGTAACTATTGACGATGGTGTGATCTTAGCTGCAAGAGCGGGCGTCCCTCCCCGCAAACACTTAAAAAAAGGTAATATTTATTTAGGAAATCCAGCTCGGCCTAAGGATAAAGCCTTAGAACAAGAATTGGGTACTACGCGAATTCCATCGATGCGGAAAAAAATAAAAGCGCTCAGTGAAAAAATGGATATGCTTGTCTCCAAATTAGAACAACAGGAGTCTATATAAACATGGTGAAACCCATAGTCTTAGTTGATGGCTCCTCATATTTTTTTCGAGCATTTCATGCTCTGCCTGCATTAACAACCTCTAAGGGACAAGCAACTGGCGCTATTTATGGTGTTGTTAATATGATTAAGCGCCTAATTAAAGACTACCAACCAGAAAAAATGGCTATTGTCTTTGATGCCAAAGGTAAAACTTTTCGTGATGAGTGGTACCCTGCTTACAAAGCTAATCGAACTAAAATGCCACCAGAATTAAGCAGTCAATTTGAACCATTAATAGCCATCCTCACCGCTATGGGGCTACCCTTATTAATTATCGAAGGCGTTGAAGCTGACGATGTCATTGGCACACTAGCGAAACAAGCCACAGAGCGAGCTATTCCAGTCATTATTTCTACTGGCGATAAAGATATGACCCAGTTAGTCAATGAACACGTTACTCTTATCAATACGATGACCAATCAGATACTTGATATTGATGGTGTAATAACAAAATTCGGCGTATCACCTGCACAAATGATCGATTACTTAGCATTAGTTGGAGACAGCAGTGATAACATCCCTGGCGTTGAAAAATGTGGGCCTAAAACCGCAGTAAAATGGCTTAAAGATTATCAGAATATAGATACTATCATTGAAAATGCAGCAAGTATAACTGGTAAACTTGGCGAGAATTTACGTGCGGGTATTGCACAATTAATGCTATCGAAAAAACTTGTTACCATTGTTACTGATGTAAAATTGCCTTCTAATATAGACGAGCTCAAACCTAAAGCAAGCAATCATGAGCAACTGATTGCTTTGACCAGAGAGTTTGAATTCAAGAATTGGTTAAAAGAACTCTTAGACGAATCTCCGGCTCAACTAGCCGCCGAGTCATTAAAACCAACTATCGATGTTCATATTGTAACGAGTAGGCAGGAGCTCATTGCTTTAACTGAGCAACTAGATAGTAGTCAAGAATTTTATTTCACTATAAAAACGGCAGGGCAGGACCTTATTGACAGCGAACTAATAGGTTTAGCTTTTAGAAGCTCAATGGATCAAAGAACAAATTATGTCCATTTAAGGAATACTAATGATATAACTAACCTAGATTGCGCCGAAATACTAACAATAGTGAAACCTATTTTGGAAAATCCAAACCTAAAAAAAATAGGTCATAATTTAAAAAACTGTTACCAAATCTTTAAAAATATTGATATCACTATACAGGGACTGGCATTTGACACCATGCTAGAATCTTATGTCGTCAATAGCACCGCCACTCGTCACGATCTCCCTGCAATAGCACTAAAATATCTAGGCTATCACCTCGTTGAAGGCAATGAATTGTCTGGGATTGACAAGGCTCCCTTCATCAGCGAGCAAAAATCTATCGATAGTATAGCTTTTCACCTGGCAGAGGAAATTCATGTTATTCGTCTTCTGCATCAAAAACTTTATACGATGATGGCGGCGTCTCAACACCAAGTATTCCATGATATTGAAATGCCTTTGCTAACCATACTAGCCGAAATGGAGCATCATGGTGTCCTCATTGACAGTAATATTCTAGAACAACATGGAAAACGACTAAATCAGACTCTACTAAAACTTGAAGAAGAATCAGAGCAAATTACTGGGAAAAAATTCAATATCAACTCACCGAAACAACTGCAAGATATTTTGTTTAACCAATTAGGATTACCCGTAATCACCAAAACACCAACAGGCCAAGCATCAACAGCAGAATCCGTTTTGCAGGAGCTGGCTTTTGACTATCGTCTACCTGCACTTATCCTTGAATACCGTAGCCTCAGCAAATTGGTGTCTACCTATATTCATGCTTTACCAAAACGTATTAATAGCAAAACGGGAAGAGTTCATTCTTCATACAACCAAGCAATTACAGCGACTGGCAGATTATCTTCGAGTGAGCCAAATTTACAGAATATCCCGATACGTAATGAAGAAGGCAGATTGATACGCAGTGCATTTGTGGCCCCTAATCAATCGGTTATAATTTCAGCTGATTATTCGCAAATTGAACTACGAATTATGGCGCATTTATCACAAGATCCTGCACTAATCTCAGCTTTTGCCCTAGGTCTTGATATCCATACAGCAACTGCAAGCGAAATTTTCGCTACCGCGTTGAATCGCGTGACAGCCGAACAACGCAGACGCGCGAAAGCAGTAAATTTTGGCTTGATTTATGGAATGTCATCATTTGGCTTAGCCAAGCAAATTGGCGTCGATCGTCATGAGGCTCAAAATTATATCGATCGCTATTTTCAACGTTACCCAGGAGTCTTGGCTTATATGGATGAAACACGTAAGAAAGCACATCAACAAGGTTACGTCGAAACTGTATTCGGTAGACGTTTACACTTACCTGAAATAAATACACGCAATATGATGCGTCAAAAAGCAGCAGAGCGAACAGCAATTAACGCCCCCATGCAAGGGACAGCAGCTGATATCATTAAAATGGCAATGATTGCTTTTGCTAATTGGGCCACTACCCAGGAAGAGAATACAATAAAAATGATCATGCAAGTACATGATGAACTTGTTTTTGAAGTAGATAAAGCGGCATTGACTTCAGCAAAAAAAACCATACAAAAATTAATGGAACAGGTAGTGGAATTATCAGTTCCATTAATTGTCAGTATCGGTAGCGGTGATAGCTGGGATAAAGCACACTAACGGCTGTCTTACAAGTAATTCCAACGCGGGAGACTAGGGCGTGTTGACAACATTTTTTCAGGCATCCCAGTAAGAACAGCTGGGGTTTGCCCGATAGATAGTCATGAAACCTAATCAGATAATAGCCGGGCCCCGTCCGCGGATTGTCTTGATAGCCGCATTTTCAGAAATTAGCACAAGATCAGCTGCTCGATGAGCAAAAATACCATTATCAAGAACGCCAGGAATCATATTAATTGCATGTTCCATACCCTGGGGATTGTTTAAATCAAGATTAAATACATCTAATATAATATTACCATTATCAGTAACAAAACCTTGGCGATACTGCGGGTCGCCTCCTAACTTAACAAGCTCCCTAGCAACAAAACTTCGAGCAAGTGGTATGACTTCGACTGCAGTAGGAAACTGACCTAAACGCTCCACTACTTTACTAGAATCGACCATGCAAACAAATTGGCTAGCAACTGAGGCGAGTACTTTTTCCCTCGTTAATGCGCCTCCACCACCTTTGATGGTTTCACCAAGAGAATTAATTTCATCAGCACTATCAAAATAAATGGGTAAATCAACGGCAACATTTAAGTCAATTACACTAAAGCCTAATGCTCGTAAACGAGACTCCGAAGCCTTTGAGCTCGCAACACAAGCATCAATACGATGTTTAATAGTCGCTAACAGGTCAATAAAGTGATTGACGGTAGTTCCTGTCCCTATACCAATTACCGTATGATCATCGATATATTCAAGAGCAGCCTTCGCCACTTTAATCTTAAAATTTTCCACTTAATATTCCAACCATGATTGCGAAAGTACCCTCTATTGGATCTAGCTAGCGCATTGACGGGGTAAATAATTTCGCAAGTAAGTCTACATCGTTTTTATTGTCCAGTGAACCACTAGGGTAGATTAGTCATTGCTATGGTTATAATAAGATAGTCGAAAGTCAATGTTATTTGATAACCAATATAAAAACTAAAACAATATAGAAATACTTGAAAAAAAATGATTATCGATTAAAAAAACTGATGAGTCTCTTGAACAAAGCAACAGACTCATCTAGGCAAGATAATTAAAATCCTGAGCACCAATCAGGAACGGTTCCTAACAGCTGTACTCTGATCTTTGCTATCAACAAAATCAAAGACATCGCTAGCATTGATGTGACCAATACTGATCGCACGTGCAAGCGCATGAACTAGCTCGCTCACGACTTGCTCATCGTAATTATTACAAGGAAGCTCTGGATTTTGTTTACCCTGTTTAGCGTTAATGATAGCATCAAAAAAATTCTGATTGCCATGTTCCAAACCTACATATTCAATCCGGCCTTTTAAATAGTCGCTATATCTCATGCCACGAATATATATATCTAGTAAGTCTTGTTTATTAAGCTCACCCGCTAACACCATAGTTGATAATCTGTTTTTATGACTTTCATACTGCATAAGCAAACGCTCGTTATCTTGTCGAATTTCTTCTAAGATTTGCTCCATACTTTTAGTAAGCTCAGGAATCTGGCAAGGCTCAATTTTATAAATAAATTGAGCCTTTAAGCCTTTAAATAATTCAGCATTAACAACAGACGGAATATAGTGGCCACTTTGCAATCTAATATGAATTGATTGATGGCTAGCCTCCTGGTTATAGACCAACTGCATGGGAAGAGATGCATATCGATTAACCGATTGGACATGAATAGGAAGATTTAAAACGTTTGCTAAAGCAGCAATAGCACTTTCATCAATCCAAGTGGATGTTTTACGCATAGCTTCAGGCAACGTGTGTTCATGCACATCAGCGAAAGCACCCTGATAGAGTTCAGGATGACTAACTAACTCATCAACACTTAATTGCCTTAGCGTATAAGATAAAGTAAATACTAACTCTGCAATAGTTAAATTACGAATCAATTGAGCAAATTGATCGTATGGCTTTTCTCCGTTCGCAAATAAGGAGCGATTCTTAGGAAAATAGTGCAAGTATCTATGAAGAACTACAGCTAAAACCTGCTCAGAAATAGATCCTTTGCTAATAAAATTGTCTACAAGGCCTGCTGCAATTGAACGGAAACCACAGTCGCCAATTCCACCAACATCGACGTAAACACGTTTTTTTTGCTTATGTATCAATTGTTGATGTTTATGGTCACGAACGCTCGGGCCATTAACTAATCTATCGGGACCAGAAACCAGTGGTTTTTTTTCTGGCCTTGAACCTGTCAAATTAGTCGGTTTGTGATTAAAAAAACCCGCACTCATACTCTTTGTATTCACGGTCATTTTATTCTTCCATTATTTCAGACTATTTATAGTCTATACATTTTACATTAACAAAACATTAAATTAGCATGAACTGTGTTTTTAAAATTGGTCATGCGACATGAATACCTATATACTGCAATAACAGTCTAAATATAACATGAATAGCCCAGATGGCAAATACAATTAAATCTCTTTATCGAACATGCGCTATGTCATTATTTTAAGTATTCTTAGCATCTTCTTATCCTTTCCCTACTGGAAAAAACAATGGTCTGTTCGCCTCTGGCGTAAGAAGCTTGATCTTGATAAGAATTTTATGATTTGGCAAAAGAACTTTTATCATATTAATGGCTTCCAACTGTCAAAGTCTAGCCGTCAACAAGGAGATGCATTTGAATATGTTTATGGTGAAATAACTTTTTTTTCGTTTGTTGCTCTATTGTCTCTCACAAAGCCCAACAATAAAACAATATTCTACGACTTAGGAAGCGGAGTTGGTAAAGCCGTCTTAGCTTGCGCAATGGTCTTTAAGGTAAAAAAAAGTTGCGGTATAGAATTATTTATTGATCTACATACAGCCGCCCTCAGCGTACAAAAAGTGATGATTAATGAAGGTCACCATGAAGTAAATTCTGTTGAATTCATCCATGATAACTTCATGACGGCCAATTTTGCTGATGCTAGTTTAATTTTTATCAATGCAACAGGTTTCTTTGGTGAAACATGGCAAAAAATAAATCAGCGACTAACAGAAATATCATCGTCGGCAACCATCATTACCACTACTAAAAAATTATCATCTCCCGCTTTTATTCATACCCATACGACCTTTGTAGAAATGAGCTGGGGGATCGTTCAAGCATTTATCCACGAACCAAAATTAAATGACATTCAAACAGACAATTAGCAATGAAGCCAAAAAATAAGTTACAAAAGTTAATTTAGGCTCATCAACTGGCTCCATTAAACTTCTATAGAGTAGAGCTGCGTTCTTCGTGAGTTGTTCGCAGCCCCCTCGTTAAAACCCGGCGTGCCCTATTAAGGCACCGGGCTCAAGATAAATACATTCACACCTAGCTTATGTTTTAGAAGAGCTTGTGGTAAATTTTCGCCTGGGGGAATTTAATCGAGTCCAGATACTTTTGAAACTGCTCCCAGGTGAATGAGACAAGCTTTCCTACTGGGCTCAACGAAAAAAAATAGTCTTGATGTTTTTTATTTAGGATCTAACCCTTCGAGACGCGTGCGTAGCACGCGCCTCAGGGCGAACGGTCCTGGGGAAAATGGCTAAAGTCGAAAAACTTATTTTTACAAGTAAAAAGATCACAAAACAAACAAAAAGTATTTTTTCAACAGTTTGGCACATCGATAGGATTGAATAATTTGATTCCGGATCTATAATAATAATGTACATTTTATAATGATGAATTCAAACAGGGCCCTACGTCTCGTTATCATGACGTACTCACCACAAAAAATAACCTTGATATCATCATAAAAAGATCCGAATACAGTAGCCAACCGAGGTATTTATGATTAAATCTGAATTGATTGCAAATCTTGCTGCAAAAATGACTCACCTACCAGAAAAACAAGTGGCAGACGGTATTAATCATATTTTGGCACTTATGAGCAACAGCCTTATCAAAGGACAACGTATCGAGATCCGTGGCTTTGGCAGTTTTTCTTTGCACTACCGCCCGCCACGTAATGCTCATAATCCTAAAACCGGTGAGAAAGTGACCACTGAAGCAAAATATAGCCCTCATTTCAAACCAGGTAAAGAGCTACGTGAACGTGTGAACAAAGCAAAAGAAACTACACCGCTTATTCAATTATAAATTTTTGCGTATCAGCTCACATTAAGTTTGTGGCAATGTAACGCCAGTTTGACCTTGATATTTGCCTCCACGATCCCTGTATGAAACGGCACAAATTTCATTTGCTTCAAGAAAAATCATTTGCGCTACCCCTTCATTTGCATAAATTTTAGCGGGCAATGTCGTTGTGTTAGAAAATTCTAATGTGACATGCCCCTCCCATTCAGGTTCAAGAGGTGTAACATTAACAATAATACCACATCGTGCATAAGTCGATTTACCCAAACAGATCGTCAGTATGTTGCGCGGAATACGAAAATATTCAACGGTACGTGCTAAAGCAAATGAATTAGGAGGGATAATACACACATCTGACTGTACATCAATAAAACTATTTTGATCAAAGGCCTTGGGATCAACTATAGCCGAATTAATATTAGTGAAAATTTTAAACTCAGTTGAGCAGCGTACATCGTATCCATAACTAGACACACCATATGAAATGATTTTGCCCGTTTTATTTTCACGCACTTGCCCTGCGTGAAATGGAGTAATCATTTCATGCTCAATAGCCATCCGTTCAATCCAACGATCACATTTAATTGACATAATTTATCCTAAAAAAATCGATAGATATATTCCACTACTCATCAGAAGTAGACTCCAAGTTGTAACAAGATAGTATCTGATGCTTTACCAGTACCAATAATATTCGAATTAACTACACCTACTGGTGAAGCACCATTAGCAAATTGGGTTGTTTTAAAATCAATGTCATGGCGATATTCTAAACTTTCTACAGTGTCTTTCCATATTGATATATTAAAGACACCACTCATGCGATGCTGCGGTAATTTCAATGCTAATGTATCTTTCGACCATTGATAACCTAATGCCAACGATGATGGCCGGTTAAACAACATAAAAGTCACTCCAGCCTCCATTTGAGCGGCTTGAGGTAACGCGCCTTTGCCATTAAAACTTAAATCTTCTGGTCTAAATGCTCCAATTGCAGTAACCCATTCTGCTGTCCAATTAAACCGATCATAATTGAGATTACCATGTAAACCTACTGCTGGCACTTTCTTAACGAACTCTGTTCCATTACTATTCGATGCGAAACCACCAAAAGTACCTGGCCCTGCATCAGTCCTTTGCATACCGGTTGCATCATTAATAGCGCTAATGATACTAGCCCCCAACTCACCATTGATATGCCGATTACCAAAAATATATCCTGCATTTAAACCAGCAACGGTTGCGGCACCATTCGTTGTATCACTTTTAAAACCATAAAAAGCTGCAAAAGGTCCATTATCCTGCTGTGATTTATAACCGATAATAAATGGTCGTGCTTTTGTGCGTGCCAAACGCATCGTCAGTGGCGCGCTAATCATTGCCGAAGAAAAACGACCAAACGGGACATAAAGCTGGCCAGCAGTAAAATATATCGGCGAAGCATCAAGATTGCCAATATTTACAAAACCCATATTTAAGCCAAAAGCAGAATTAGCTACTCGTTGTCCACCTACCGCAGGTGGTGACTCATCATAAGCTATCCCTATATAAGCTTCTACTTTATCGTTAAGAATAGCCGCTACGTCGAGTTCACTCGATCCTAAAGATAAATCTCCCGTATAACTGCCTGAATAAGAACGATTTAGACTAGCCATTGGCTCAGTTTTGCCACTAATCGCTACAATCGGTATGGTTGGTGCGGGATAACCTATCTGATGGTATGCACGATATAAGCTTCGTCGTTGTTGCATTAAGCGAATATCTCGATTAATGCTTGAAATATTGACTATATAATCAGAGCCATCAAATGCTGGTCGGTTACCCAAATAGGGTGAAGTAACTACAGGTGTGCCTGCTATATAAGTTAATAAATGATCATCCGCAATTAGTGCGGTTGGATAAAAATCCAACGATTCAGGATGTTCATCAAGGGTATGAACGCGAACCATACTATTATGATATAGCCTGCCTTTGGTTGAACGAGGCTTTATCACTGCTTGCTGTGTATGCTTGATTGAGTGGCTTTTATTGACTGATTGTGCACGGGATATTGTCGGTTGTTGCTTAGCAAGGCTTGGGCCGGCAAATGCCATAACGGTTAGGAAGACTGAAAAGAGGTGTTTAAGTTTCACAATTTAATCCTTTTTTGGGCGTTGATTATAGCGTGTTGACAAGGAGCTGACCAGGAGAAATTTTACCAATTTTTATCTATCTGGAGTCAGGTTTTAAATCATTGGTGAATTTTATCTAGAATAATGGCGGGAGGAGTTGACAACTCATCCTCCCGCCTAAGGATATGGACTCATCCCCCCTTTTAAACGGCTATTAGATGAGCCAAAATGGTTTATTAAAAATCCATAAAAAAAAGGAGAGTCCAATGAAGAATACTACTATATTAGGTATCGATTGCATGGTGTTAATGAGTATGGCAAGACAGTGCGTAGTAAACAAGTCGAGCTGCACTAGCCAAGTTCATTACAAATTTTCCGACTTGTAAGATTCAGGACTTACGAAAAACTCATCACAACAGATGGATTTTGTAACTCATTAATCAGGTTTACAAAATGTAATGATGATTCCTTTCATCCTTACTTTGTGTGCCTGCGGCACACTTTCCACCATCCAATCGGCTCGCACAGCTGGCGCAACGTGCCTAGCATTGGGTGGTCAGTTGCTGATAAAAAAGCGACGTTCAGCGCTAACCTTGCCTTTGGTATTACAAGTTTCTTCAATCATTGCGATTGTTTTTAGCCCAGCCCAGTCCCCCAATTTCAGGAAAGTTGTCGCCTCTGAATTAAAATAATTCTGGGAGGCGGA
>JBMLTO010000094.1:0-6229 GCA_049239925.1 Legionella sp.
CTGCGTGATCTTTGCGCACACGTGACTGGTCTTCGTTAAAAACGACGTCTAATGTTCAGTGCAAATTATTTTCCATCATCCAATCGGCTCGCACAGCTTGCGCAACTTGCCTAGCATTGGGGATTAGTGGAGACGCATTAATTCGTGCGCGACCAGCGTCAGCAGGTGCTAATACCTCCACTCTCCATTATCTTACGCGCACTCCTGGTAGTCTAGCTATACTCCGGGATTTATTGCAACGAAATCCAACACTAGCTATCAGTATCACTGGTGAAGCCTTGTGTCGTGGGTTATCTCCAGCAGCTGGGTCTCGTGAAAGTACGTCTGCTTTATATTGGCTAACACGAACACCTAACGGACGTAGAATTCTTCAGGATCTATTTCGACGAGATCAAACGCTTATCATGAGCGTCAGTGGTGAAGCCTTGTGTCGTGTCCGACCAGCCAGAGCAAATGTTGATGCCAATACTTCAGCTTTATACTATCTTGCAGAGAGTCCTGATGGACGTCGAATACTGAAGGATTTATTGCGACGACATGAAGGGCTAGCATCAGCAATTACTGCTGAAGTATTAGATCGTCAGTTAGTTGGTATTCATCGAGGTCAATCGATTTATTCTCAATTGAATGGAAACAGCGATGGTCGCGAGATACTTTCACAATTGTATGCTGTCCAACCAGGATTAAGAGAGACACTGGAAAGATCTCAACAGAGGCAATCAGTCGTTGTTATCAACCAAGCTAACATGGGGTTATTTTCAAATCGTTCATCGAGTAGCAATAGCAGCAACGCACCTCAAAGTGGTTCGAATCCATAATCGGTGCGCCACGAAAGCGCGATTGTACTCGCGGCTGAGAGAGCCGTCGAGAAAGTGCTGACCCAGCACATTTCGTATCCAGCCTTGGGCTTGTTCCAGTAATGTAACAGGTTAAGCGTAGGCATGAGACTGATCTTGCTACCATAAAGTTGACACATTAAAGCCGAATAAAATGTATAATATTGTTACATTTTTGAGGTGTATAAATGGTCAACACGCCCTAGATTAATCGTTGTTGTTTGTATTGTTCCCACTGTTTTAAAGGCGAATGACTCGGATCAATCATGGCATTGACGGGTAGATAAAATGTTTGCTCCAATAAATATTGTCCACTAATAGCAGCATGTGATACTTGATCAGTGAATACTATCCAAGTACTGTTTGCAGGGAAAGAAACTTGTTTTTTCGTCACTGTTTTTTGATAATGGTTATCCAATTTCATCTGGTCATGAAGCTTTAGCATATAATGATCATAAGGCGAACGTAATGATTTTGTTGCTTTTAACCAATGTAATAATTTTGCAATTTTTGGGTTAAAAGGTGGAATTGATCCTGCAAATGTCGCTAAAACTGTCGCGAAAGATTCACCCAGGTTCCAAATTCTTGGCTGTTGATAAGGGTTAATATTACAAAAAACTCTTAAAATTCTTAAGCCATTAACTGGGGTTGCAGGGAATGCATCAACATGCAAGCGCGTGTCATCTTTGCGTCTAGAACTCTTTCTGCCATCAATTTCCATCGGTCTGAAACTGGTACGGCCCCATTGCAGGGATGTTTTGTAATGAGGGAGCAGGGTATTGAGAAGCTCGCGGCTGTAATTGGCAAACCCTCGCATGAAATGTTGTATGTTTAAAATAATACTTGGTTTCGTATGGTTGGCTAGCCCTGAAAGATTATCGTGGTTGAAGTTATAACTAATATTTTTATGGTGTTTACCTAGTATGGATGTAGAAAAACAGGGAGAGTTTTCTGGGTTTACGACAAAACTATAATTGGGTAAAAATAATACTTGACCCGATTCTAGGTAACGGATGAGTTCTGCGTCAGCTAGGTTAAGATCAGCTAATTTGTTGATAGGTAATGTATAAATAGCCCTGTTCATGGTTACTCTTATGCAAGCTAAAGACCACTCATTCTAGCAAAGGGTAGGGATAATTAGAATGCAGATAACAGCAAAGGATCGGTGAATTGCAATTGTATATATTTCAGCTATTCTTAAAAGTACTGGGTCTAAAAGGAGTCAACCGTGGATATTTTGATTAATAAACTATCAATAATTTTAGCAGATACCTATGCTTTATATCTAAAAACCCAAAATTATCATTGGCATGTCAAGGGACCTCAATTTCGTTCATTGCATGAATTATTTGATGCACAATATCATGAACTGGCTGATGCAGTAGATGCTATTGCTGAGCGTATTTTGATTAAAGGTCACCATGCTCCGGCTACGTTTGCTGAATTCGAGCGATTAAAAACTATTAAAGATGGCTTCTATGGAATCAATGCCAATCAAATGGTTACTGAGCTTGCTGATGATCATCGTTTTTTAGTAAATCATTTGCAAGCAGCAATGTCCTCGGCTCAAGAGTTTCACGATGAAGGTACGGTGAATCTACTGACCAGTCGAATAGAGGCACATGAAAAAGCAAGATGGATGTTAAGTTCCTCACAAGATAATGCTTCATGATGTGTGCAACTAATGATTAAGCTAAATTATCTTAATCATTAGTTAATATTTGTACATTATAATTAACTATAAGTTTCCCTATGAACGTATAATTATGTCGAACTTATTAAATGGAATCTTGTATGCATTCATCGATGCAATTGCTTTGAACTCTCAGAAAGAATTCAGAAAATTAGCAAAAGCGATGAACAACTATGACCACCCTCATCAAGTAAAGCAAGACTTTGCAACTCTTACGATTGATAACGAGGCAGTGCTACCGTTAGTTGAAAATATTTTAGATGCATTGGCTATTCCAGAAACGATGCGAGGGCGTTATCGCCGTTCGCAAATGACATTATTGCAATTGTTCACTGAACTTGGAAAAATCAACAGTCAATATAGTCAATTAATTAATAATTTTGTAAAAATAATACACACAAAACTTCATGATAAAAAAGACTTAATTGACTATCTCTCCATCACATTACCGACGATTATTATCTGTCTTTCTTTTTTCTTAGCTTTGGGGGGATGGGCAGTTCTATCATTATGTTTATTGACTCCTGTTGCCGGTCTAATTTATAGCCTTGGTGCTGCAATATATGCTTTCTATGAAAGTTCTAATGATAAGACGGTATCTTTCTTTAAATATGTTTTTGATAATCTATTCTTAATCGCCGCAACTGCGCTTAATGTTTTAGCCTACATTCTTATGATCAAAACACCATTGAGTTCAGGTGTATTAGTACCTGTATTATTTGTGGCTGCTACAGCAATTTATGTTGTGAAAGCAGTGAGTAGTTTATTAACATTTTTCTTGGACGATCATCCGCTTGAACCAGTGGTTGATGGTGATTCGTTAGATGTCCAACAAAGTAAAATAAGAGCTTTGTATCAATATTATAAGCGAAGAAATAGTTTATTAATTGATTTGGCAAGTTCAGCATGTCTGGTTGGGGTTGTTGCCTTTTGGTCATTTTTTCCTGGCGGGATCTTGGTAGCGTTGGTGTCCTCAGTAGCCATGGGATTAGTATATTTGCTTAAATCTCTAGCTGATCATTACAATGAAAATAAAATTGACCAGTTGTTGCTCAATGAATTTGAGTTTATTGAAACAAGTGATCCCAATAAAAAATCAATCGAAGTCAATTCTCAGTTTGATTATCAACAGCATGAGGTGGATGGCAATGCTATGACCTGTGAAGTAAATCAACAATCAGCCTTAGCTCTTTCGAAAGATCCAATGACTGGTGCGTCACTTGAGCCGCAGGTGTTGGCAATACCTGCACCTGCTTCGGAAGACGATTTTGATTTAAATCATGTAAAAGTTAGTACACTAGGGCTATTAGGCCATAAAACCAATAAAGTAGATGGTTACGAGGGAGAAATCCCTGCAAAAATAGGTTATCATCATATCATTGATTAATTAACTATTGATCAGCTATACATCAGCGAGATTACCCTTATTTTCAAGCCATAACTTGCGATCGCTGGCTCTTTTTTTAGCAAGCATCATATCCATAGTCGCGATGGTCGCTTGCTCATCTTCAAGTGTTAGTTGAACTAATCTACGAGTGTTGGGATCCATTGTTGTTTCTCGTAATTGTAGCGGGTTCATTTCTCCCAACCCTTTAAAGCGTTGCACATTTGGCTTGGCTTTGGTCGTTAGCGTTAATTGTGAAATAATTGTATTTTTTTCATCATCATCTAATGCATAATGAATAATTTTGCCTGCATCTATACGATACAGAGGGGGCATCGAAACAAAAATGTGGCCGGCAATCACGAGTGGTTTAAAATGACGGAGAAATAAGGCACAAATCAACGTAGCAATATGAGCTCCATCCGAATCAGCATCTGCCAATATGCATATTTTCCCATAGCGTAATCCTGATAAATCATCAGTGCCTGGATCAACTCCAATTGCTACGGAAATATCATGAATTTCCTGAGAGCTCAATACTTGATTCGACTCAACTTCCCATGAGTTTAATATTTTTCCGCGTAGAGGTAGCACAGCTTGAAAATCTTTGTTTCTTGCTTGCTTTGCTGAACCACCTGCCGAGTCACCTTCAACTAGAAACAATTCAGCTTTGCTTAGATCTTGTTGCAAGCAATCGGAAAGTTTTCCTGGTAATGCTGGGCCTTGATAGACACGTTTACGTGCGACTTGCTTCGCCTGCCGTAAGCGTTTTTGTGCTCGCTCTATTGCTAAAGAGGCAATTTGTTCGCCATGGCTACGATGTTGATTCAGCCAGAGAGAAAAACTATCTTTTACCAAGTTACTGACAACGTTGGTTATTTGACGTGAGCTGAGTCGTTCTTTTGTTTGCCCGGCAAATTGTGGATCTTTCATTTTTACTGAAAGCACATAGTGACATGGCTCCCATAAATCATCTGCTGCTAATTTTATGCCGCGAGGCAGCAAGTTTCGTAATTCGCAAAAAGTTGCCATCGCTTCAAATAATCCCGCACGAAATCCATTAACATGTGTTCCTCCTTGAGCGGTGGGGATTAAATTGACGTAACTTTCATTGAGGTTATTATTAATGGATAGCGACCATGCGGCGGCCCAGTCAATGGTTGTTTCTTCACTTTGAAATTCACCTGTAAATAGTTCTTGTGGAAAATAATCATTGGGTAAGGTCTGGGTCAAGTAGTCGGCTAAACCATGTTCGTAACACCAATCGGTTTTTTCATTATTTATCTTATTGGTGAATGTCATAGCTAGTCCTGGGCATAGGACAGCTTTTGCTCGTAAAATATGACTCAATTGTTTAATTGATATGCGAGTAGTGTCAAAATAGTTGGCATTAGGCCAGAAACGAATGGTGGTGCCGCTATCTCTTTTTTTTGTTACACCTATTTCGCAAAGCTCAGAGAGTTTATCTCCATTGGCAAAAGAGATTTGGTAGATACGCCCATCACGCTTAATCGTTACGTCAACACGTTCAGATAGGGCGTTAACAACAGATACACCAACACCGTGTAGTCCGCCAGAAAAATGGTAGCTTTTATCGGAGAATTTAGCCCCAGCATGGAGACGAGTCATGATGATTTCTACACCACTTAGACCTAGTTGTGGATGAATATCCACCGGCATGCCGCGACCATTATCCTCAACCTCAACGGAGCCATCTTCATGTAATGTGACGATAATTTGGCTTGCATGGCCAGCCAATACTTCATCAACGCTATTGTCAATGACTTCTTGGGCAAGATGGTTAGGTCTTGTTGTATCTGTATACATGCCTGGCCTGCGTTGAACAGGTTCAAGCCCGCTGAGTACTTCTATTGCTTCTGCTGTGTAATGTCCAGACATTTCTAGGTTAACCCAATAAATAATTTGTGCTAAGTTTAACATGAAAATTTATAGACTATCATATCGATAGCACGGGTAACCACGGCTGTCGCATTAAAATTTAATCAATCTGTTGTAGTTTGGGCCTTGGCCCAACAATAGGGTTATTAACCCTCGGATTAATTTGATGAATAGTTAGAAATAAGATCAAATGTCACACAAATTTTAAAGAGATGGCATGATGGATGAGATTGGACAGATAGGATTGGATGTTTATTTTTCTAAATTACCCGATCCACGAATTTCCAGAAGAAAATTGTACCCACTCATAGAGATTTTATTTGTGGTTTTGTGTGGCAGTATTTGTGGCGCTGAGAGCTGGGGAGATTTTGTATTATTTGGCGAATCAAAAATTGATCTTTTAAAAAAACATGATCC
>JBMLTO010000095.1:0-7958 GCA_049239925.1 Legionella sp.
AACAGCGGCAGCAAAGTTAAGTGGGCATATCCAATACTATGGTGTGTCGCACAACTCCAAGGCCGTTGACAAATTTGTCTATGAGGTGAAAAGGATACTATTCAAGTGGCTCAACCGACGTATTCAGCGCAGATCGTTCACCTGGGAGCAGTTTCAAAAGTATCTGGACTCGATTAAATTCCCCCAGGCGAAAATTTACCACAAGCTCTTCTAAAACATAAGCTAACTGTGAATGTATTTATCTTGAGCCCGGTGCCTTAATAGGGCACGCCGGGTTCTAACGAAAGGGCTACTGATTAATTGCAACATGACAATGATAATTTTCACATGCTATTATGATTCTCTTTAAATTTGACGGAGTACTACTAATGACTTTTGAAAAAATACAAGTACCAACGAATGGCCAAACAATTACTGTAAACTCTGATCTTAGCCTCAATGTTCCTGATCACCCAATCATTCCATTTATTGAAGGAGATGGTATTGGTGTGGATGTTACTCCTGCAATGATTAATGTTGTTGATGCAGCTGTTTGCAAGGCTTATGGTGATAAAAAGAAAATTGCTTGGATGGAAGTTTATGCTGGTGAGAAGGCAACTGTGGTTTATGGTAGCGATCAATGGTTACCTGAAGAAACATTAAGTGCTTTAAAACAATATGTTGTTTCTATTAAAGGCCCGTTGACTACTCCAGTCGGTGGGGGAATTCGCTCATTGAATGTCGCTATTCGCCAAGAGCTAGATCTTTTTACTTGTTTACGTCCAGTACGCTACTTTAGTGGTACTCCTAGTCCAGTTAGAGAACCTTGGAAAACAGATATGGTTATTTTTCGAGAAAACTCAGAAGATATCTATGCTGGAATTGAGTGGCAAGCAGATAGTGCCGATGCTAAAAAAATAATTAAATTTTTGCAAGAAGAAATGGCAGTGAAAAAAATTAGGTTTTCCAATCATTGCGGCATAGGGATTAAACCAGTATCTAAAGATGGCACTACTCGGCTTGTTAAAGCTGCAATTCAATATGCGATTGATAATCAGCGAGACTCAGTTACTTTGGTGCATAAGGGTAATATTATGAAGTATACCGAAGGTGCTTTTAAAGAATGGGGCTATGATGTCGCTCGTGAAGTTTTTGGTGCTACAGAATATCAGGGGGGGCCTTGGTTAGAATTAACGAATCCCTTAAATGGTAAAAAAATAATTATTAAAGACTCTATAGCCGATGCATTCTTGCAACAGATCTTATTGCGGCCAGAGGATTATAGTGTCATTGCGACATTAAATTTAAATGGGGATTATATTTCTGACGCGTTGGCTGCCCAGGTTGGTGGTATTGGTATAGCTCCCGGCGCTAACTTAGGCGACAAAGTTGCTGTTTTTGAAGCTACCCATGGTACAGCTCCTAAATATGCAGGACAAGACAAAGTCAATCCTGGCTCCATTATTTTATCTGCAGAGATGTTACTTCGACACATTGGTTGGCGAGAAGCTGCTGATTTAATTATTAAGGGTATGGAAGGTGCTATTCAGGCCAAAACAGTGACCTATGACTTGCAGCGTTTGATGCAAGATGCTGTTTGCTTACCATGTTCCGGATTTGCTAAAGCAATCATTCTAAGTATGTAAAATTGAATTCAATGTTCTGGTAAAACTGATTCTAAATCGTTGATCGATAAAAGTGCGAATTAAACGACCATATTATATGGATTGAAGATTTTGATTCGGGTTTACTGGCTAAAATTGTAATGTCAGGCTATAAAATTAGTAGGGGACATTGGTGATGAGTGGGCAATATTCAGAAGAAGTGATTGAACATGCAATGGTGCAAATAAACATGCAGCCTAAGCTGGAATTGCCCAGACGATACAAAGTCATCGTAAATAACGATGACTATACGCCGATGGATTTTGTAGTTGATGTATTGAACATTTTCTTTCATCTTAATGAAGCGGATGCGGTTAAGATTATGCTCCAAATTCATACGAGAGGACGAGGCGTTTGTGGGATTTATACTCGTGATATTGCTGAAACAAAAGTTTGTTTAGTGAATGATTACGCAAGGCAGTATCAACATCCATTGCTTTGTAGTATGGAGCCTGAATAAGCATTAGCGTTGGATAGGAGCAGTAGTTATGTTAAATAAAGAGCTAGAATTTACCTTGAATTTAGCATTCAAGGAAGCAAAAGAAAAGCGTCATGAATTTATGACTGTTGAACATTTATTGTTATCACTGCTCGATAATCCTGCTGCAGGCAATGTGTTACAAGCGTGTGATGCAAATATTGAAATCTTACGCCGAGAGTTAGTCGATTTTATCGAAGAAACGACCCCTAAAATTCCTGTAGATGATGTAGGACGAGAGACTCAGCCAACGCTAGGTTTTCAACGAGTCTTACAACGAGCTGTATTTCATGTGCAATCTGCGGGCAAAACTGAAGTAAGCGGTGCGAATGTTTTAGCTGCTATTTTTAGTGAGCAAGAAAGTCAGGCTGTTTATTTTCTTCGTCGTGAAAATATTACTAGATTAGACGTCATTAATTATATTTCACACGGGGTCTCAAAGCATCATAATCATGAATTACGTGAAAATATAAGTGCCACTGATGAAGATGGGTCTAATGATAGCAATTTATCTCCATTGGAGACGTATTGCACGAATCTAAATAAGCGCGCGAAATTAGGAAAAATAGATCCATTGATTGGACGTAACGAGGAAATTCAACGGACCATTCAGGTTTTATGTCGTAGGCGAAAAAATAATCCCTTATTAGTTGGTGAGCCAGGGGTTGGCAAGACGGCAATTGCTGAAGGTTTGGCTCGTCGAATTATTGAGGGTGATATTCCTGACTCAATTAAGAACTGTATTGTTTACTCACTTGATTTGGGCGCACTATTAGCCGGAACAAAATATCGAGGTGATTTTGAGAAACGATTGAAAGCTGTTCTTAAGCAATTAACAGAACAAGATGGTGGTGTTTTATTTATTGATGAAATTCATACGATTATTGGTGCTGGAGCAGCCTCTGGTGGGGTGATGGATGCTTCTAATTTGATTAAGCCATTATTAGCTAATGGTGAGCTGAAATGTATAGGCTCAACAACGTACCAAGAATATCGTGGTATTTTTGAGAAAGATCGAGCCCTAGCTCGACGTTTTCAAAAAATTGATATTTCTGAGCCTACTATTGATGAGACGTTTGAAATTTTGAAGGGCTTGAAAACCAAGCTGGAAGAACATCATGGTGTTAAATTTTCGATTCCATCGTTAAAAGCCGCTGCTGAGCTATCAGCTAAATACATTACCGATCGATTTTTACCGGATAAAGCAATCGACGTTGTTGACGAAGCAGGAGCCTATCAGAACCTATTAACTGCTAATAAGCGGCGTAAAATTATTAGTGTTGCCGAAATTGAAAATGTTGTTGCTAAAATTGCACGTATACCAATCAAGAAAATTTCAGCGAGAGATAAAGATACTCTACGTAATCTAGAACGCGATTTAAAATTATTAGTATATGGTCAGGATGAGGCAATTACTGCATTAGCCTCAGCAATTAAGCTTGCACGTTCTGGTCTTAGAGAACCGGAGAAACCGGTCGGTTGTTTTTTATTTGCAGGGCCTACAGGGGTAGGAAAAACAGAAGTAACACGGCAGCTTGCTAATGTTTTAGGTATAGAGTTATTGCGTTTTGATATGTCTGAGTACATGGAAAAACACACGGTATCACGTTTGATAGGTGCGCCACCAGGGTATGTTGGCTATGATCAGGGGGGGTTACTAACAGAAGCTGTTTCCAAACATCCACATGCAGTTGTCCTTCTTGACGAGATTGAAAAAGCACATTCAGATGTATTTAATTTATTACTGCAAGTTATGGATCATGGGACATTAACAGATACCAATGGTCGACAAGCCGATTTTAGACACGTGATATTAGTTATGACCAGTAATGCTGGTGCAACAGAAATAAGTCGTAATTCGATAGGATTTGCCCAGCAAGATAATACTCATGATGGTTTAGATGCCATTAAGCGCCATTTTAGCCCAGAGTTTAGGAATCGTTTAGATGCTATTATCAATTTTGCTCCACTTGATGTGCAAACGATAGGTTTGGTCGTTGATAAATTTATCATGGAGCTTGAAGAACAACTTTGCAACAAAGGTGTATCATTTAAGGTCGATGATCTAGCCCGCCAATGGTTAATTGAGCATGGTTATAATAAAGCGATGGGCGCTAGACCCATGGCAAGACTTATTCAGGACCATATCAAAAAACCTTTAGCCGAAGAGCTTCTTTTTGGAAAATTAGCCAATGGTGGTCATGTTACCGTCGAGATGAAGGAGGGACAACTTTACTTTAATGGTGAAGATCACCGTGAAGGTGTTTGTTAGTTTATTTGAAACAACGTATTGAGTATGATGTTTAATCTTATTTGTAGGCTTACAATTTAATATTTATTTAGTTAGAATCATGCACCTATCTATCCAATATGTCATGATTCATGCTCAGTGTTATTATTATTGCTAAAAATGAAGAAAATAACATTCGTCGATGCTTAGAATCGTTATCCTTTGCAGATGAAATAATAGTTATTGATTCGGGAAGTAGTGATAGAACAGTATCTATCGCTAAAGAATATACTGATAAAGTTGTTATCACTGATTGGCAGGGATATGGTGTACAAAAGCAACGTGCTTTAGCCTTAGCTAAAGGTGATTGGATATTAAACCTCGATGCTGATGAATCGGTTACTTTACAGTTACAGATGGCCATAATAAAAGCTATCAGCAGTGATGATATAGATGGTTATCGTATTCCCATTCAGATGTATTTTGATGGCAAACCCCTACGTTTTTCGTCCAGTCCTAAGCGACATATTCGGTTATTTAAGCGACAGGGCGCCCACTACAGTAACGATATTGTCCATGAAAAAATTGTATTAAATCACGCTGCTAACGTTAGCCAACTGCGTACACCTATTATGCACCATTCGTATCGAGATTTAAGTCATGCTTTGTATAAAATGAATCGTTATTCATCTTATACGGCCAAAATTCGATTGACTCAGAATAAACAGGCTAGCTTTGCTAAGACCATTGTAGGTGCATGTTGGATGTTTTTGCGTTGCTATATTTTGCAACGGGGTTTTCTTGATGGTAAGGTTGGTTTTGTTTTTGCGATGTTGAATGCGCAAGGGACTTTGTTTCGTGGTTTGAAACAAATATATATTGATAGCAATTTAAATGACATCCCATAATGCCAGGAAATTAAGACGAGATGCTTAGTACTTATAATAAATTTGATCAGTGGAGCACTGAGTTTGCAGTGCCCTTTTTTCTAATAGCTTCGTTATTTTTCGTACCCATTAGTTCTTCAGCAAAAAGCTTGTTTATAGCATTATCAGTCACTTTTATTTTATTGACTAAATCATACCGTTCATGTTTAAAAAATATTTCTCGTTATCCTTGGAGTCAAGCAGCAGTTGGTTTATTTCTGCTTGCTATTTTAGGTTGTGGGTGGAGCCATGCATGGGGAAATGAACGATTATTGGTTTTAGAAAAATACAGTAAGTTGCTTTATTTGCCAATACTTGCTGTAGGTTTTAAAGATGCAAAGATTCGTTTTTTAGGCTTGCATGCTTTTATGGCTGCGATGTTTATAACATGTCTATTATCTATACTTAAATTTACTCAGATTATTCAATATCACGGTACTGATGCTGGTGAGATTTTTCATAATCATATAATGACAGGCTATATGATGTCTTTAGCTGCTTATTTGAGTGCATATTATTGCGGGCGAGAGCATGGGTGGTTTCGAATTGGTTATGGTATCCTCACGTTGATCTTTAGTTTTCAACTCCTGTTTATTAATACTAGTCGAACTGGCACGGTTGTTTTTTTCGTATTACTTATGATTTTTTTTGTACAAACTTTTTCATGGCGCCATCTTTTAACAGCTCTTATTATTACGGTTTTAACTATTATTACCAGTTATTGTTTAAATCATAATATAAAAATACAAGTTGATCAGGCTATTAATGATTGGCATCTTTTTCATCAACAGAATCATAAAGATACGTCCTTGGGTTATCGTATACAATTTCATGATTATGCAAAAAAATTATTCTATCGTCATCCGATAATTGGTAATGGAACGGCTAGTTTTACTTATACCTATGGTATAGAAAAGCCGGTTCCTTCCTGGAGTCGTCGTTTATTAGAACCACATAGTCAGTATTGGTTAGTTCTTGCTGAGTTTGGGATTGTTGGTATTTTTTTGTTGGTCTATTTTTTTGCAAGCCTATTTTTTGCAAGCCTAACGTTGCAAAGCATGAAATTTGTCGCAATTGCAGTGCTATTACCATTTTTTTTAGGTAATTTATCGGATTCATTATTATTTTATTCCGGTACTGGTTATTGCTTTTTATTATTCATGGCATTGTGTCTTGGGGAACAACAGCAGATAGAATCGGCTCCTCCTTAAAGAACGATATCTCAGGCTTTTTTCGAAACAAACGATCTATGAAAGATGATTATTTTTTTGCTTGAATTTTGATTTTTGTTCCCTATAATTGAATTATTTGATTAAAAACAATCAATGGATATGCCTCTAAAAAACCAGTCAACATCCAGTATACTTGCTGTTTGTGAACAAAATCATTTCAAGAGTAGTGGTCATCCTATTTTTAAAAATAAAAAAAAGAATTTACTATTAAAAATTGTTGCTAAAATGTTGGATGCACCCTTGCGGCATTATTTGCTGCAAACTTGTAAAGAGCTCAAAAAAGAGTCCTCTGTTTCATCCAGTCTCTCATTGTTTAAAATAAAAACAAGCATTAAATGGAATTGCGATTTGGCATTGTATAAGCCAATCGTTGCTCATATGTCAGCGAAATTCATTGATGAAATTTTTCAATGTTTCTCTATGGATGAAAATGATCAAGCTACTGGTTTGATTTGTTTTTTTCTAAATCAGCAAAATCATCTCGTATCAGCAATGATTGAAGAACTATTGACCAAAATTATAACTGTTGACAAGAATATTTGTCGTACATTAGCCATGCAAATGACTCTATTTTTATTAGCTGATTTTCAACCAGAACTACAATATTGTCCCAAGTATTCCCAGGAGGGTGCCTTGTATAAGCTAGAGAGGCATGAAAAAAAGATGCTCCTTAATAATTATTTTCATCTCTTATGTGACAAATCGATGCTTGCAATGGTTGAGCATGAAAAAATTAGTAAGCAACTTGATTTTAAACAGGTAGCTTATGAATGTTTAACACGGTGTTATGATAAGACACTTAACTTATTTTCGGATGCTATTATCGATAGTCTATATGAGGTTATGTTAGCTTTACCTTATGAGGAGCGAGAGTTTTTTACTGTTTTAGCTAGTTATAACTGCCAAGAAAAAATAGGCGATTTAGCAACCTGTTTTCTTGAGAATTTATTACCAAGATTAACTTATAGTGAAATCAAGAACAGAGTAATTAAAGTTATTTCTGAATTTGAATGCTATATTGTTTTAGTAGAAGGTTTCGAAGAGCATGAAGAAGAACAATTGCATTTAACCTCATCTGCATAGCTAGATCTTTTGATAATAAGTGTTTTTTACCGCATTGATAAAAATATCCAGATTTTTCATAGTGCATCTTTCACGATAACGGTATTGGTAGATAACGTGGATCGTCATTCAACTCTCTTGGTCTAATACAACAATTCTTTAGGTGGTTGGCTTATGGTGATCATGGCTAATTCTGTTTTTCAAAAATTACACCGTACCAAATAAATGCTGTTTTTGATAAATAACAAACAAGTGTTACAATTAATAATCTTTTATTAAGGGGGATTTGCCAATGCCAATAACAACGATATTGATTAGTGGGGTATTGCGCAAGAAATACGATAGTGTTGAAGCACGTTATGCAGGGATTGTGGCGGGCTTAGAATC
>JBMLTO010000096.1:0-12127 GCA_049239925.1 Legionella sp.
TTTTAAATAAGTCTCTGACACTATGAAAGCCTTTTCCATCATCATAACAGGAAGTTACTAGCGCAACGTATTTATTGAACATGTTTAGCGAAATATCTTAGCAATTTCTTGAATTTATTCTTTAAGCTTCATAAGATTAACATCAGGTTTATATTAGATAACTCTTTGGTTGGACTATATGATTTACAGACGAATGTTAAAATCCAAAATTCACCGTGCTCGTGTTACACAAGCCGATTTGACTTACGAGGGAAGTATCACCATTTCTCCCGAATTATTAAAATTGGCTAATATACTACCATTTGAGGCGGTACATATTTGGAATGTTACACGGGGTACTCGCTTTGAAACCTATACAATTGAGGGCATCAGTGGCTCAGAAGATATTTGTGTCAACGGCGCAGCAGCACATTTAGTCAATCCTGGTGATATCATCATTATTGCCTCTTTCGTGCAACTATCCGATGAACTATGTCAATCGTACAAACCTATAGCAGTCTTCGTTGATGATCATAACCGAATGAAAGAAATTCGTCCTGAAACATTGCCATTATAATTCCAAAACAGTATTCTGGTATTTAAAAAATTAGTGATGGTCTTTCGCTATAGAAAAAATAAACCATCTTCAATCTTTTATGAGTTGGCGAATCATAAGATAGATTAGTATTTGCTGCAGACAAACCCAGGGCGGCAAATTTGTAAAAATTCAATTCCAAGCATATCGCCTATTGTTATTTTTTCTTATCAAAGATATTATGCGATATTGTTCGGGGCGTAGCGCAGCCTGGTAGCGTACTAGCATGGGGTGCTAGTGGTCGAAGGTTCAAATCCTTCCGTCCCGACCATCTTCTAAAGGTTTTTATACTTTAGGAAGTACACTTTGAGCCAAACTTGATCCAAAGTAAGTCTATTGAGGGTTTGTCGTTATGCCACTTATCGTCAACTTATCATCCATTCATACACTCCATCCAACCAATAAAAGCGTTGATTCGTTTGTACAGTTATGTAACAAATACTCCACCGGATGCTTCCGTTCATGCCCGACTTTATTCAAATCCTGGTCCAATTACGCATGGGTTATGTATCAATACAGCATGAATGATAAACGACTCATCCAACCATATAAGTTGGGAGCTATCAATACTGAACGATTTTTGCAAAATCTCCTCGAAATATTCCCTTTTCTTCGTGACATAGCTCCTGAACAGGACGTTATGGTTGGATTAAATGGGGGGGAATCTTATTCACACCAGTTTGCATTCTCTTTATTAGAGAATGCTTGGAATGAAATCATTGATCTAGACGAAACACGCGCTTCGCGTTTTCCAGAGCTTGTTGCTCAGGCTCAATCAGAACCAGTTTATTTAATATCTAACACCAATGAACTGAATGTCTTAAAAATTCTGCGTCTGTTGAAAAAACAAAACCCCGATATTGCATTCAACACACCGATTGATTTAGGCGTTCAGGAAAACAAAGAGCCCATCCAAATTGCACCTAATATCTTTCTTTGTTTATCTTATCGTTATCAATTATTCAAAACCGCGACTGAAAATCGTAGCACCAACCATCACTCAACCACATCTTTACTGAATCACTTGATTAAAGAGCAATTATCAAGTGTAAAAGCTTCTGATATTCGTGTAGTCAGTCAATTTTCAGGTGACTTGGCAGAAGCTGCTAAACTAGGTATTCCAGTAGACCATGTTTTTCAAGCTGATAAGTTTTTTAATGATACCGTATTAGAAATGAAAAAAACCAACTAGCTAACCATGTAAGCCCGATGCTAAATTATATAGCAACAATTCAGAATACTCGTTATCCCTAATTCGGACGGAGTAGTTGAGGTTGTTGTGTTGTTCCCCTGAGTAGATGAATTAGCCATCTTTTGACAATATTTTCAGTGCTTCTATTCGCTCTCTCGGATAGGCTGCGCACCAACAATGATAACAGGCGCGCGTTAGAGCAGGGTGTTATCAATATTCAAGCATGTATGCAATGATTGCCAGTAAAAAGATCTAATCCCAAGAACCAACATATTTATCATCAAAGTAAAGACGTAATTTCGTGCGCAAAGTTCCCCGGCTTATGCCCAATAGGCTAGCCGCACGGGATTGGTTATATTTGCAGTGCTCCATAACCGCTTTAAATAGAGGCATTTCAACTTCTTCAAGAACAAACTGGTATAAATCTACAGGATCTAAGTCTTTTAGCTCGATAAAGTACTTTTTTACTGACTCAGCTACGCTGTCTGCTAAGGATATAGCATGTTTGGTTTCATCGCTCATTGCTGCCATTGATTCATGCTCCATTTATATATAAAACAAAATTATTTCTATTTGTTCATTTTCAAACAATATATAGTAACATAAATTCACACTTGTAAACCAAAAAAACGCAAATAACGATCGTTATTTGCGCAAGATCTTTTTTCAATAATAATTAAAATTTACCAGAAAATGAATCATATGGTTTATTATTAAAGAATATTTGGCCATTTTCTAGGCTCAAATTAACTTCATAATCATTGCCTTTTTGAATCAACAGTCCAGAAGCCACCAACTCTGCTAATTTTTTATCAGCCTGATTTTTTAATTGGTCTTCCGTGTTACCAGATACCTGCGTTGATTCTGGTTTAGCAACTGGTTGTGATGCCTTATTATCAGTAGAGTTAACATCATTCTTCTCAGTATTATCCGCTAACTTATTAGCATCTGCATTCGAAGATAATTCTGTTTTTAATGATTGCTGTACCGACTCTATTAAAAAGCTTTTGATAACAGGGACGGGGATTATAATTTTGCCTTGACCTACAGTCTTTTGTATTAACTCCAATGGATTGCTAATATCACCCTTCGGTATACTGACAGTTAAATAACCAGATACCTTACCTTGAGGTAACGAAAAATATATTTCTGATATTTTGAACTCAGGGCCTTTGTTTAATAATTTAGCCACTAACGGTAAAATATCAACTGTAGCTTGTTGGCGATCTTGTTCGCTTCCTTGCTGCATTTTTGTCACCTGAGCATTGATCTCAGCTAATGCTTGCGAGTCAAGATTATTGATAGACATTTTCAATGCGCCAGGTCCATATAGCTTATCTTCAGCAGTAATTTTTTGAACAGATGTGTTGAATTCAGAATGAAATAAATTTTTTTCAATCTTGCTACTAGTAGAAACATCGAATTGCTCTAAATTAAAGACTACTTTATCTTTATCAGTAACCACCATCGATGGAAATGATAAATTAGCGCTTCCTAAATAAAGATTTTCTTTTGTCTTATGCAAATTATAATCACTACTGATTTTACCCAACGTCCCTTTCATCGATTCCTTGGTAAAATTGACGCCGCTTATAACTAAATCACCTTTAATATTTTTGAGATTTGAAGAAATGCTTAAATGATTGGTCATACCCAGCCATTCAAAATCGCTACTACCTTCTTTTGCAATTAATTTAAAGGTAGGCAAGTGAATTTGTAAGCGACTTTTATTTAAATAATTAACCAGGATACTGATATTCATTTGTGGTTTAGTCGATTCAGCGGTGAATGCGGCACTGAACTGTTCTTCATAGCTCTGAGGCAATGTTAAATCAGTAAATGCATAGCCTAAGCCAAAGTGAACCCGCGATTCAGCAAAAATTATCGGACCATGATAAATAGTCAATGGCATATCAATTGCATAATCTTGCGCACTAACAATGCTAGAGTTACCATTTTCTCCTTTAATAACTCGCTCAGGTAGATGTAAATGCCAATTAAATTTAGCAGTAGAACTATATAAACCTCGTTGATACTCTAAAATTTTAACGTGCAAACCACTTGACTGATTGATTAGATCAACATCTTTCTTCAATGTACGCTCTGTAATCAACCCCATACCATAATAACTGCCAAAGGTTAGTAACGATATAATAACCACTAACCCTGCAAATTTTTTCATTATTATCTCCACTGTTAGTCTTTCATCCGCATTCAAGGGATCGATTCGATCGTGCAACTTTCCTTGTGATTTCATAAAATGACTTTGCAACACAATTGATCGTATTAAAACACGAACCAACTTTCTCAGCAACGATCCCCCATCTGCCGTTCTTTGGATAGGCATCAAAAACCAGGAATAGAGTGAGTGCACGATTAATAAATTCGAGAGGCATCGGCATTAAGCAGGCAACGTTGTTTGCGACTTACAATACGTTTCATTCACTAAAAAAGCTAAAATTAAAGCAACGAATGAGCATATAGGCAGTAACTGCAATCCAGATTGGAAATCAGCTAAGGTCAATGTTTCTAGATTATAAGCACGCGTCCCTGAAACCATGTCCACCAAACAACCAACCAATGGCTGCATCAATGCACCCACTAAGATTGAAATCATATTGGTGAAAGCAATCGCAGTACCAACCACATTCGCACCATGCAACTCGGTGGACACCGCATATGCAATCGAGACGCCTGTATTCGTTAATCCAAAAAGAAAGAAGATGATGTATAGGTTTGTTTGACTAAGGCTCGGGTAAAATACAAACAATAAAGATAACACAAACCCACTTAGTGCCGATAAAAGCATCACTGGTTTACGTTTTCCAATCCGATCAGATAACCATCCGGAGATAGGTCCACCGATTCCCCAACCAATGAAAATTAAGCCGGTTGCAAAAGCAGCATTATGCATACTTAAACCTCGACCAAATTGTAGATATGCAGGACCTATCGATTCACCGATCACTGCAGTAGGCACAAATAAAAAGCCCGCATAGAAAGCGTTTATCCAGGTTTGTCTGTGAAATAAAATTATTTTCATACTATGAACCACACCCGTGCTTCTATGAAACTTAATCTCATTCATAGTTGACGACGGTTTGTCTTGAATAAATAGATACATTAGTACAGCTAACAAAACAAACAAAATAGCAATAATATACATGCTTTGCTGCCACCCAACGGTACTTACTAAAAAAGCAACGGGCGCCTCCCCTGCCGCAGCACCCAACATACCGAGAGCCTGCGTTAAACCCGCTAGTAAACCAAGCATTGTTGGTGAAAACCATGAAGTAGCAAGCCGTAATGCTGAGATAAAAGCAAATGCAGCACTAAAACCAATCAAAATTCTTCCTATAGAAGCAATTGCCAATCCATTGGCTAAACCAAATACACCACAACCTAATGCAGTCACCATTGACATAACTGCCAATAACCAACGTATGCTGATTCTATCGACAGCTAACCCTACGGGGATTTGCATTAAAACGTAAGGTATATAAAATGATGCGGTGAGGATACCAAAACCAGCCTCGTTAATACCGAAGTCGACTTGCAATTGCCGATGCATAACACCTGGCGCAACTCTTGCCATGTAATCTAAAAAGAAGAATGCAGCAGCTAATCCCCAAATAAGCCAGGCAAAACCTAACTGTTTCTTATAATGAGAACTATCTGCATGCGTATGGGGTAAATTATTCATATAATCTCTATATTGGTTTATCTAACAGGATAATCATCCGTTACAAATACTGGGCATTGAAACTAAACATTTTTTACTTGCTGTACTTAAACTAAAAAGGCCGTAAAGAGCGTCAACGATATCATCAAAAATGGTTGATCAGCTCTCATCAAACAAAACCATAATAGACTTGTTGTTGCATCATAAATTTTAAACAATTCATTGATATAGAACCGTTCATCATCGATTGAATACATGAATCAAATAATGATCAATTTTGAGCTGTTCATCGAGTTTAATCGCCATAATAATAGATCTACACGTGTCGTAGAAGAAATCTATCTACACGCTATATTTATGATCTTAAGCAAAAAAATGAGACGAATAAAAGTACACGAAATAGCCAACAATTGTCAATGAAAGTGTAGAGCCCTTGTCTGCAACTACTCTACACTGGCTAAGAAAAGTTTAAGAATATCGCTTAGTGATTCAGTCATTTATTCTTAAATTATGCTCTATTTGATCAATAATATCCAAAGACTCTGCTGTTTTATGTGAGAAAAATGAAGAACTGTATCCGAAAGTAGCTATTTTTATAATAGCATTAGCTAATGCGTTCACTAAATTTCTAAGGTAATCCCCCCAGCTTAAGTCTCTTTCTAAGATAGGTTTAGCTTTCTCTATCGAGAGTTTACAAGCGGCATTGAATTGTTCGCCAGCCGCTTTTACAGTTATCTCTTCCAACTGTGCCGCCTGTTGCAACGCCATTTGGTACTGAATTTTATGCTGCTCTAATTCTTCTAATAATTCCTGGGCTTGTTTTTGAGCGATAGCACAATAATGTTTATCTACAGTGCCTATTTTTTCTCGAAGACCGTTCAACTCGCTCTCTATAGTCGCTAGTGTTTTTGTCATAAGATAATCTTTGTAACTTTGTTGCAACACTTGGTAATCATTCAAAGTAATGCAATTAACATTTTGATAACAGGCTTGATTGGCTATATCCTTAAGCTTGGTTAGCGCTTGCAAAGTAGCTTCATTCTTGGCTCGTTGCTGATAAATATCTTGGATCAGTTGAATATTCTTTTTAGCTGGGGCCATAGCATTCGCATTGATAACTGTTGCTCTGTTTTGTTCATCAGGCAGCTCAACTGACGGCTGTAAGGATTGCGCCAACCATACACGATCCTCTGATGTCAGATTAAGTTTTTTCAGTACAAACTGAATAATTTCAGGATCACCTGATTGTTCGATATGACTAATCAGTTGTTCTTGTTCCTCATTGAAAAAAGGCCAATCAATTTTTTTTGATTCAAGAATAATCATAACGATATCATTTTTACCATTTTTAATCAGATAGTCCAGTAGATTCACTGGATTTTTTTGTTCATACGCCGCATACAAATTAAGTAAGCTATCACCGATAGGCGAATCTTCTATAACGTATATCTCATGAGGTAGATGCTCAAAACGTTCGCTGGTTAACAAACATTGCCAAAACATAACATCACCATTTTGTGCAGCAAAATAAAACAAATCTAATGAATTGTCAGTAGTTAAATCGTACTCATGTTGGCTAATAAGATAGTTCGCTAATCGTAGTTGCCTGCTTTTCAAGGCAAGTAATACTAAATTTTCTGCTAACAGTTTCGGTATTTTTTGGCTCAAATAATATTTTATTGTTTCTATATCACCTGCTTCGATGGCTTCTGGTAACCGAGGTAAAGAAGTAACATGGGTAATATCATATTGATATTTAATATAATCAGCATACGATAATTCTTCCGGTTTAGGGATCCATTCAGATTTAAAAAATAGTTCACGCACAGCATAATTGGATGAAACATCATCTCCCTCTTGCCAAAACTGATCAATTTTTTCTAATTTTGATTTTAACGCTGTGTATATTCGTCTTTTATGAAAAGACCTACCCCATGGTTCATCATCTATTTGTTCGTTTCCTTGTTCCATCACCTGCAGCTGATCCATCTGCTTTTTTAACGGCTGTTCAAGAACCGATTTTTTCCAAGACAAATTGGGATGATTTAATATCGCTTGCTGTTTCTCTTGATCCTTCCATTGCAATAATTTAATTAATTGAGTCGGTGTACACTGCAAGGGATTACAATCCAAATAGTGTTTCAATGAGGTAAATAATTTCTCATGAAAAAAATTATCGTATGTGGTATTGAGTACGAATGTGTGATCATGGACCACTAATTCGCTTAACTCGTCTAGTTCTAAAACAACTGACCAGATCTCATCCGTAATCTGTTTAGCAACATGGGGTGATTGTAAAAACCACTTGCAAAGCTCTAAATAATTCTTTTTCAAAACCAGTTGAAACAGCAAATACTGTTTAGAAATAGAACTCATTTGAATCGATTCCATCACAAACGATTGATACAAAGGAACCGTTAATAATTCTAATAATAAACCTATACCATTTTCCGAATCAAAAACTCGATTATAATTATGCAAGATAGCAGACGAAATGGATTGGATATTGGGTTCTCGATTGCTTAACGAATTTTCATACAGCTGAGGTAACCAACGTTCTTTAAAAATCGAGTTATGCAGCAATCTGATTAATTGATTATGCTCCAGTTCCGCAAGATGGAGTTTCTCTGGATCAATAATACCTAAATGCACCATTTCACTAACTACTTGCTGGTTATCAGCTAAGGTCATTATTTGATTGATTGATATTATTCCACGATATTCATTTTGATGGGTTTTTAGATAGTTTAAATACGAAGGTAATAATTGAGGATATCTAGATACTCGATCTAAAACTGTATCATTAAACGGATTAAACAAAGCACCTTGAGCTAAATAATAATCAATAATCGTTACTATGCGTTTTATCAGTGGTTGTCCCGCATCAGATACTAATAATGGCAGTAGGGATAGATGAGTACTGATAGCATCCTGCTCTTGAAATATCTCAGGGGCAAAGTTCTTTAAAACTTCTTGACAAGCCAATTGAGTATCTGGCTCTGAAGCGCCGACAATAAAATCCCTTAATAAAGCTTGCTCCATCCATCGATAATGATGACGCTCTTCTCGAGATAATCGCAAAAATAGGGCAATTTTTCTCATCACATCAGAGTGACGTAAAAATAACTTGTCAGCCTGTTGAAACAAATCATTTATCGCATTGTCTGAATTGGCTACATAATCGGTCATTTTACAATACTGTTTTATGCTATCTAGCAATAAAGCTGATGCTTGGTAGGCTTGTTTTGAAGAAAACTCCCACGTTAATTCCATGGTATTTTTTTGCGCAGAATACATTGGTGACTCTTTTACCTCAGCCCCAAACAGCTGCCCTTCGATATGCGCTAGCATAACGATAGCATCCATACGATCAGCCCAATTCCGTCCAAATAGTTGAAACTTAAATTGTAAACGATCAGTGGAAGCGTTGTACTTTAACAAACAGCTGGCACTATGGTTAGACAATGGAATGTTATAGTCAAGTTCAACAATTGGATATTGATACTTGATAACAAGCAATTGCAAGTCAATCCCATTTAGAGAGCTCATTTTTTTAGCTTGCTCTAAAAATGGTTTAAATATTTCGGGCAAATGACTCGGACGAGGCCAAGTATCTCTTGTAAAATACTGAATACTAGAGAGAATATTTTGATGCATCAGGGTGAATAAATCTTCTAGAGTGACATCCCTGGAGCCAACAAACTGTCGTTCAAAAGAGGCTGTTGAGCCAACACGAACCGCATTTACTGAAAACGAACCCGATGCATTTAATTGTTGAGCCTCCAACTTGGTAGTGCATTCGGAAAATTTATCATTAATCGCTTTCAACATAGGTTCTTTATGATTATAGTAATTATAGGAAACTTTCTGAGACCACTTGATGTATTGCTCATCAGGTATTGCACGCATTAAATGTTGCATTAACAAGGAATAAGGACTGAGTAGCTTTGCAAAACGTTCGACTTGCAGGTTGATTTTATCGTTATATTCGGGGCTGCCTTTAAGGCTTTTGATGGTTCTATCCATCATATCGGTCAAGGCATTAACAGTTGCAAATAAAGCTTTCTTGCTCAAGGGCTGAAGATTCGTTTTGCTAGTCAATTGAGTGAGTAATGCCTGCATATCTCTTGCGTAATTTTCCCATAAAAAATCAAATTGATCAGGGTTTTGCCAAGCGTGAATTTGAGACTCCCAATATTGGATCAAGTGAAACATCCTGTTTAATTTTAAAGTCTCAATTTCCGTTTTTGTCACTAGAAATTCTTCTTCCAATGAGCTCAACGAGTTATTGTTCTTAATAGCCTTAGCAAAACTAAAGTGAAGCCAATCGGATTCAATATGATGCTGCCGATAAAAACTTATCATTTGTGCTAATGATTGAGTACTTTTGGAATCTTGTACACAATTAAAGATAAATTTTCTCCACTCTTGTTTTACAATCGGACTAAAGGCTAACACTTCAAACTTCAAAAATTGAGTGTAATAGCTCAGCTGCTCTGAAGTTAGCTTTTTAATACTCAACTGAGCTAATGCTTTTTTGATAACTTTAGATTCAAGAGCTGTTTGCTTGATCGACGCTGAAAAAATAGTTTCCGATCCATGATAAGTAACCAGGGATGATAACTTTGCGGTTAACTGTAGCAAGTACGGATAGTTGAGTGGTGTAGTTTGCAAACAATGCATAATATCATCGCAAACCACCATGGCCGGTGAAAAAAAAGTTGAAGGCTCATGTTTATCATAGAAAAATTTAGCCATTTGATAAAATAACTGTCGAGCCGTATTCAATGCTTGTATAGCTTGAGTCTTTTCTTTTTCTGGATGAGTCGCTTCGATTAGTTCAATACAATCGGATAGCTGGCTGAAAATCCTTGTTTTTTGTATAGGCAAAATATCACTTTGCAACAATTGCTCATGAACCTGCTGTAAAAAGGGAGATAACGCTTGCTGATGACGCATAAAATCAAGCGGCATAGCTGTAACTGGCCTGACTGGATGTGAAAATAACCCATTTTTTAGAATACCAGCATCAAATAGGGCCTGCTTTACATGATGAGTTAATGCAATTTTTTTTGACCAATCAATCAGTAAACCACGTTGTACATCGATAACAATAGGCCAATTCCTGGATGTAACCCAATCATGTAGAGCTCGAATCTCATTGATTTGCAAAACAGGAATACCGTTAGCATTCAACTGAGCCACCGGGTGAGACATCTCTGGTGAAATTTCTTTTACAATTACAGCTTGCACTGGCGAGTTTTTATGCTTTAAATAACGCGTTAAAGCCTCTTGTACGGTATCGCATATCAGTAGTTGCTCCTGTTGATTAATGACTTTAGCCGCATTGCCACCAGCACTCACAACATGAGCTTTCAGCAGTTTTATACTATTGTTTTTTAGTTCATCTCTTATCATCGCCATTTTTTCCGGTGGAATGGCGCTGGGTATGACCTGTTTAACACGACCAGAAGGGATAGGCCTTGCCTGCACTAAATAAATCATATCTTTCTGCGGTTCATAGATAAACTCAACATCCATAGACATACCGTAGTGAGCCTCTATTGCACGTCCCATAGAGGCAAGACGCAAAATGACGTCTGAAGATAACGCTGGTGAATTTTTCAGGGCTTGTGGATTTTGAACGAAGACTAGGTTGTCCTGTCTAGGAACAAAACGATGATTTTTTTGAGCGATTTCAGAATATATTGTTCCTGAATTTGTCACAGAAAACGTATCAAAGGCTAAGTCACTATTTGTCACCGCAGCAATACCTGGAGCAGCTTGGATGGCCATCATGTCAGAATGGGTATACATCACCCCTGAGCAAATAATGTTACCTGGCGATTCGCCAATCATACGTTGTATGATTACTGGCATGAAGCTAGACTCGGTAATAGTATGTTGAGAACTTAATAAGCGTTGCTTCAATGATTTTTCACTAAAATAAGAAGCAACGACTCGACCAATAGCCGAAGAAATTGCAGTAACTGTACCGGCAACATTAAAAATACTTTCATTGCCACCTGGGTTCGCTAGCTCGACAGTATCTTCTTCTCCTGAACTACGTACCATAAAACTTGTCGATCCGTCATCTTGCATGGTTTTTAAATAAGTAACCAAATCATTGTTTTGGATGCTATGCTCTTGAAATGCTCGATGAATCAATTCTTGTAAGCGATGCAGTGCAACTATCGCATCGGGCCTGAGTTCATTTTTTTCATGACCTTGGGCTGTTTTAAATGCCATCCATTCATCATGCCAAGCTGGAGCATGCTGGTCTAAATGATGTTTGATTAATGCATCAACTAAAGGAAGAAACGATGGGACGTTATCGAAAAGATTATTAAGTTCAACTAAGTTAGCCGCTTTATTGCCCATGATAGCGGCTCTTTCTTTGTTTTCAGCTTTATGAATCATATTTAAACCATAAAGATCACTGGGAGTTCTAAAATTGTATTCATTTTTCACAAATAAATCAATTTTTCAGGAAAAGGATACCGAGTGCGAATATCATCAAGGCTCGAGTGCATAAAATAAGTCATTGATTAATAGTCGGATATCCGTAGGCGGGAGAATCGATTGTCAACACGCCCTAGTTTTGATGTTTTTTATTTAGGAGCTAGCCCTTATCGGGTAGGAGGGGCATAAGCCCCGACCTCCCACAGAACCGTACGTA
>JBMLTO010000097.1:0-18607 GCA_049239925.1 Legionella sp.
TTCTAACGAGGGGGCTGCGAACAACTCACGAAGAACGCAGCTCTACTCTATAAATCTTCCTGTGAGCCACGAAAGTACACTTCCGCTAGTAGCTGAAAGTGCTACTGGAACAGCGTGACTAACCCAAGAGACTATTGTTGCGACCAAGGATTGCTCGGAAACAGCATCGATGCAATTCATCCTTGAGGAATATAAATCACAATAGGCTGTCGAGCGTGGATTTCGATGTCTAAAAAGCCCTGACTTCTTAAACACATCCTTAGATGTGCCGTTAAGTCGAGACGTTAATTAATTCGTCCCAGCTATTTGTATATGGAGCTTCAGGATTATAAAAGGGATATCTGCTTAACAAGAGCCATATCAGTCGAGGGGCTCGCGGGACATTTTCGCTGCTTACTCGACCTTCATCATTAGTTATGTATTAATAGTTTGGTACAATGCTATTTTCTTGATTCATGATTACAGTAGCCTGGGGATCTTCTGTCAATGTGGTTATAAGCATCTGTCTTCGTTCTTGCTCTCGTAATGCTTTTGAGACACCATATAAATAAACAGAAAAATAAGTCGTAGCAATTGACAAGGATGAAACTAAGGCAATCATGGTGAGTGATAACAGCATTGTTTTAGCTAAATGAATGTATAACAAAAGTAATGCAGTCATTGCGAGGAATATCATACTTGATGCGAATATAACCGTAGCACATGTGCTCAGTGTAAGACTATAATCGACCCTATTATTGTCTACGGGTGTTAATAACTTAAGTGCCGTTGCCTTATCGTCAGCATTTTTGATAGGATGCAGCTGAGGATTTTCCATAAATAGTTTAAGTTGTTTATCAAAGTTTGATGGAACACTAGATTCGTACTGCGCGGATTTATGGAATGCCAAGGCATCATTGGTTAATTGATTGCCTAGCAATAGCTTGGCCATATGTTGATTAACGTAAAAAGAATTCCATAATAATTTATGAATTTGTTCAATCGTTAGATTGATTTGTATATACTCATTCGTATATAAATTGTAGTCATTGATAACTGACGCAGTAATTTTTATATGTTTTTTAATATGATTTAGCACAACTTCATGAACTTTGGGATATTCACGAAGCAAGTTGATGGCTGATTTGAACAATGATTGTGAGGACTGATCGATAATCTGATTTAAGTCGTCACTCCTTTCCCAGTGGCCGGCATCGTTGGTTCCAGAATGATATATGTCGATAGTTGCAATATAATCTGTTGTAGATGAGGTAGTATCGCCAGAAATTATGTTAGACTCTAAATGCGCAATTATGTTAAACCCTAAATGCTTACCTACGTAGGCCATTATCTGATCTGGTCCAAGATTCGCATATCTATGTGTAGAGGCGTCAATAGCCGTTAATTCGCTTATGGTCTCGTTAGGATCTCTCTCTGGGTAAAAACTTACCAAATCAGTGTCTTGCCCGATTTTTACAGCCATAAACTTTCGTAAGACGGGTCCTAGAATAAGTTGAGTGTCGAATGCATTATAGCAACTGAGTATTAATCCAAAATCAACCCAAGTAAATTTTTTTTCATCAAAACCATAATATTGAGCAAATTGATTTTTTAACAAGAGATAGTCTGCAACGAACTTATTGCTATAGATAGCATCTTTGCTGAACTTTAAAATTTCTAATTTAAGTTCGGGCGTTAAGGCGTGAAGTCCACAATTATTGAGCGTGGCAGATAATTTGGGGTAGGTCATTAGTTACTCTCTAGCTATATACTTTTTTGAAATCATAACATTAATTATTAATATTGTACACTTAGTCTTAAATTATTCAAGTAACGGCAGGGCGGATGATCCACTTGTTTAACGTTTGATTCCTTCTATCGGGAGCTTTAATCCAAAGAATATTAGGATCACGTTGATGTTTTATTTGCAATTGATTGCTTACTAAGGCAACTGCAATTTTATATTTTTTGCTTAATGATTTTAAAATCGACCATACGACGTTTTGATCAGCAAGATTATCATTCAAGATCAGTTCGTCACTATGGAATAACAAGGATACTGCTTTCCCCTTGAGAGCCAGTTTTATTGATGATTCTATTTGTCGCCATTTTGCTGTGTAATTGCGTTGTTGATCGGCTTGTGTAGGTTTCATTTGAAAGGCAAGGCGTTGGTGGGGGCTTAGCGAACCCAAAAACCGATTACCATCTGGTTTATAATGTAAAAAATAATTACAAATAGCATCGACTAAATAGCGATACTGACCTGATGCATTAGGGTTCGTTCGTGGCTGCTTATTGATAAAAATCGTAAAAGCAAGTGTATGAGCATTTGCTGTGTATAAGTAACCTGATAGGCCAATGATTCCGCTCATCGTGCCTGTTTTAGCTCGTACTAAATCTTGCTGAGACGGCAAACGTAATCGACGTTGTAACGTACCATCCCTTCCTGCGACGGGAAGCGCAGCAATATATTCATAAGCAAGGGGAAAACGATCATGTAAAAAACGTAGGAGTTCTACGGTTTGTTGCGGTGTTACTAAATCTTGTCTTGACAGCCCAGACCCATCAGTCAATACGGCATTGGATAGATTAACATTAGTTTGCTTTTGCAAAAATTCTTTTATTACCAATTGCGCTTGTGCCCAGTTTAACGGTTTTCCACTGATCGTTGCTGCTGTATGAAGAAATAAGCTATCAGCGTATAAATTATCTGATGGCTTTAGCGTATTTGCTAGCAGTTGGCTAATGGGCTTCGACGCATGGTTAGCTAGTAATAATGATCTACTTTGAGCGTTTCCTAAGACGACTTGTCCTTTAAGCGTAATGTTAAGACCTATTAATTGGTTTTTAATTAATGCTTGTGCATAGCGGAGAGGATTATGAATTGCAATACGTTGTTGAATAGCCCATTGTCCAACTTTTACACATCCTCGTATGGTTAAAGAATTATTAGCATCCATGTGTAAGTCAATACCACAGCCACGGGCTTTTCCTGTGGTATTGACTTGATTATTAACCGATATACTTGCATTATCAGTTTCTAATTCAATGATTGCTGGTTTTCCTGCTACATCATTGGGGTTTATGGTGACCATTAAACGATTTTCATCGATCATGAGTGGGGCTAGTGGAGCTCCGTAGCTGTATTGCAGATCTTTGGTTAACCAACCCGGTGCGTAAGGTGAAAGTCCGCTATGGTTACTGACTATAACGATATTTCCTTCGATGTATCGAATCCCCCAATTTTTTAATTGGGCCATGAGCGCTTGGATATCATGACGAGTTAGAGACGGGTCACCTGGTAGATACAAATATATCGAACCTTTTAAGTAGCCATTCCTTAGTTCATGAGCATCCGTGCTGAGTGTTGTTTGAAATCGATAATCAGGACCGAGAGCAATTAACGCTGCAGCATTAGAAAACAGTTTCATATTACTGGCGGGGATGAACAGCTTGTTAGGATTACGTTGATAAAGGTTTATTCCAGTGTCCAAATCAACAACTTCAATGCCAATATTGGTCGCTGGATCAACTTGATTGATAAGTTTGTCTACAGCTGTTTGTGTGCTATTAGGCCAAGCAGCACAAGAAAAAGTCCAAAAAAATATACTGTATAAAATCCATTTCATGTTATGAGCCTAAAAGTTAATGATTCAACGAAAAGTCTAGCTGTATTTGTTTATTCGGTTGCATAAGGGATGTTTAACCAAATGCCTTAACAACGGGAGGTTGGGTTTAACAACCTGTTTTGAATCGCAAATATTATTATACAAATAAGATTTCTTTGCCTCAATCATAATGTAATCCGAATCGTTGGAGAAGGCCTGTTAATGTATCATTATCAAAAAATTTTATTTTTAGCCAACCTTCACACTGATTATTCATCTCAATGCTTACTGGTGCACCAACTTGTTCTGCAAGTTGGATTTCAAGGTATGATATATCCTGGTTTTTATTGGTTAACAGTTGAGTTTTTCTTGCTTGTTCGTCTAATTTATATCGACGAACTTCATGTTCGAGTTTTCTTACTGACCAGCTCTGATCAATAGTTAGTCTTGCTAATTTTTCTTGTTGTATTGCGGGAAGCGCAACTAGCATTCTGGCATGTCCTAGTGATAATTGACGTTGACGTAATCGATCCTGAACAAAAGGACATAAACTAACAAGACGAAGTATATTAGCGATATGACTACGCGATTTACCAACTAGGCTTGCAATCTCGTCTTGTTGATAATTAAAATCCGATAGCAATCGTTGATAACCGGCGGCCTCTTCGAGCAAGTTTAATTCTTGACGTTGAATATTTTCTATCAATGTAATTGCTGCGACTTGCTGATCGGTGTAGTCACCAATGAAGCAGGGTAATTCATGTAAATTGGCCAGCATCGCAGCTCGCCATCGTCTTTCTCCTGCGATAATTTCGTAACAGTTCGCTCCAATGGCTCTGACTATCAAGGGTTCTATTAACCCCTGACTTCGAATGGACTGTGCTAATTCTTGCAGTGTATCCGGATCGAATGTTTGACGCGGTTGAAAAATACTTCGCTGTAAGCAATCTATAGCTATGTATTGTAATTTGCCTTGCAAGCTTGTTAACCTCCAGCTCTGTTTATCGTTTAAATTGTGGCACAACTAGAATGTTAATCCAATTCATCATTGCGAGTATTTCTCGACTTAAGCCATTGTTCCCAAGGCCCTTCGAGGCGCGTGCGTAGCAAGTGCCTCGGTAAGGGCTAGATCCTAAATAAAAAACATCAAGACTATTTCTTCTTTCGTTTGGCTAAGTAGGGAAACTTGTCCCATTCACCTGAGATTAGGGCTTCCTTCTTTTATTATTCGGTATTTTTTTGCGCTTGATGGTAATAGTCAGCGCCTATTAGAAGAATTTTACACGCCATTGGTGACCCAAAACGAGTGTTAATCGGGGGTGCTGTTAGGGTGAATCTAGGGGTTGATGTTTTCTTAAAACGCTATAAAAAAAACCATCCATATTTAATGTGCCAGGCAAGATCTGCCAACCATGCTGCGTATGCATACCCCATTGATGAGGAATGCAATCAACTTGGCAATCAGAATGTGCAGCAACAAATGTTCCAATTTGTTGATCGTTTTCTTCTGGTAAGATAGAGCAAGTTGCGTACACTAGGCGTCCATTAGGTTTTAATAAGGGCCAAAGTGTCTGTAATAATTGTTGTTGAATCTTTATAATCGCTAAGATTTCATCTGAATTGCGTAATAATTTGATATCTGGGTGGCGTCTAATGACCCCTGTAGCTGAGCATGGTGCATCCAATAAAATGCGGTCATATAAATTACCATCCCACCAGTCTGCCGGATTTAGTGCATCAGCACAAATTACGTTGGCTTGAAGTTTGTTGCGGGCCAGATTATCAATTACTTTTTTCAATCGATGGCTATCAATATCCAAGGCGGTGCAGCTTGCTAAAGCTGGTTGTGATTCTAAAATATGACAAGTTTTCCCTCCCGGTGCACAGCATGCATCTAGAATGTTTAAGCCTGGTTGTAATGCTAATAAAGTGACTGCCATTTGTGCAGCAGTATCTTGCACGGAAATCTCTCCTTCAACAAAGCCGGGAAGGTCATCAACATTACATGGCTTTGTAAGCTCTATGGCTTGCTCTGCATATTCCACCGGACGTGCTGCAATTTGCCTATGATTTAAATGGGTCAGATAATCTTGACGGTTACTCTGTATGCGATTAACTCTAAGTATCATAGGAGGATGTTTGTCGTTTGCTTCTAAAATGGTTTGCCAGTGGTCTGGCCAAGCAGATTGTATACGCTCTACTAACCACTCAGGATGATTATGTTTAAATCGTTGGTCTTCTTCAACAAGGGGTATTATTTGAAGATGATTTCTAGCAAACGTGCGTAATACAGCATTAACAAAGCCTTTTGCCCATTTTTTTTTGATGATATCCAATAAAGCAACAGTTTCTTTTACAACGGCATAATCAGCAATACGCATGTAATGAAGTTGGTAAAGCCCAATTAGAATAATCAACCAAATCTCTGTTTCTTTGGGTTTTTTTTTCAGCAAATAATTAGCTAACGCTTCTAAACGAAAAAAATGGCGACAGACACCAAAGCATATTTCTTGGGTTAGAGGAGAGCTTTTATATGTTGTTTGTAGTAAATGAGATAAAGCAATTCTATTGGTTAATAGTTTGTTAAGAATTGTAAATGCTTGTAAACGCTCATTTGCCTTCATGTTAAAATCATCTCAGTTGCTAATTGCTTCTGATTGGTGTTCAACCAATCAGATACGGCGATGACTTTAGCTCCAGCAAACTGTATTTTTTCAATTAACAATAAATGATTACCGGTTGCCACCAGAATTCCATCTTTATCGATAGACATAATGGTTCCCGGAGTCTGTTGCTCAGTTGATTGAATAACACGTGCTTGATAAATACGAATAATTTCCTCTTTAGCATAGGTATATGCTACAGGCCAGGGATTAAATGCACGAATTTTTTGATCAAGATAAATAGCTGGCTCATGCCAATTAATGCGGGCATCTGTTTTTAATAGTTTGGGTGCATAAGTTGCCAACTTATTATTTTGCGTTTCTGGCTGAGCAGAACCGTTTACCAACGATGCAATGGTAGCCAATAAGGGTTCTGGCGACATAGCTGCTAGCCGATCATGCAAGCTACTGGCTTGATCATTCGTTTCGATTGTACATATGTTTTGTTTAAGAATAGCTCCTGTATCCATGCCAACATCCATTTGCATAATCGTAATGCCTGTTTGGTGGTCGCCATAAAGTATCGCGTGCTGGATGGGTGATGCGCCTCTCCAGCGTGGTAATAATGAGGCATGGACATTAATACATCCTAAAGGAGGGATATCGAGTACAGATTGTGGTAATAAGAGTCCATAGGCAATTACCACAATTAGATCAGGGGCTAGTTGTTTTAGATCAGCCACTGCTTTGGGATCTTTGAACGAAGTCGGTTGGTAAATTGGTATATTGCGTTCTTGGGCCCAAAGCTTGACGGCTGATGCTTGCATTTGCCTGCCTCTACCGGCTGGGCGATCAGGTTGTGTATAAACTGCTTTTAGGTGATGTGCATTGGTTAACGCTTCAAGACAAGGCAAGCCGAAGGCTGGTGTCCCAGCAAATACAATTGAAAGTTTTCTCATCATTTACGCGCTTTATTACGTTGAAATTTATCAAATTTGCGTCTGGCTATGGCTTTTTTTAACGGAGACAAAAGATCAACAAATAATTTACCATTAAGATGATCGATTTCATGTTGAAAACATTCAGCTAATAAGCCTTCAGCATTCATTTCATACCATTCGCCGTAGCGATTTTGAGCGCGAAGCGTAACTTTAGCTGCCCGTTTGACATGCTCGTATGCACCTGGTATAGATAAACAGCCTTCGAGATACTCTATTTCTCCTTCGCTGCTAGTAATCTCTGGGTTGACCAACACCAGTTGTTGCGTTTTATCATCGCTAACATCAACTACTGATAAGCGAATATTGATGCCTATCTGCGGTGCAGCTAAACCAACCCCTTTTGCCTCATACATGGTTTCAAACATATCATCAATCAAGGTTTGTAAGGTATGGTCAAATTTTTCAACGTGTTTTGATACCCGTCGTAATCTGGGATCTGGTAGGTAAATTATCGTACGAAGCGCCATTTAACTATGTCTCTTTCTAAGAAATGCGTGTTATTATCGCTAATAAGTTTTACTACTGCAAGGTAAGCATTTCATTATATACGGCCCATTCAACAACTTTGCATCTAAGGATAGTTATGCGTTGCCTACTTTTAATAGCGTTTATTATTGTTCCAGCCATTAATTATGCGATGGAATTTCGTGCCTCAGCGCCTACACATTATGTGGTGAAATCTGGTGATACTTTATGGGATATAGCTAGTAAATATCTCGAGCACCCATGGCAATGGTCGTCATTACGGCATAGTAATCCCAACTTAAAAGATCCTAATCGACTTTATCCTGGAGACGTACTGCAATTAAAAAAGAGGGCAGGAGTGTCTTACTTAAGAGTTATTGCTAATAGGACAATTAAATTATCGCCATTGATGCGTCCAGTTCCACTTGACAATCCAATACCAACAATTTCCTATTCAGATATCAAGCCCTTCTTGAATAGTTCCTTGGTGCTTGATGGAAATGAGTTAGCGAGTGCTCCGTATGTCCTGGCATTTAATGATGAGCATTTGTTGGGGGCAACGGGTGATGAGGTGTATGTTAATAAACTATGTCCTAGTCTGCCACCACAAGGTTCAACGTACTCTTATGCGCTTTATCGCCAGGCAGGTAGTTATCATGACCCGATGACTAAAAAATTTTTAGGCTATAAAGCCAATCTAGTTGCTTATGGCGAATATATTAAAGGCTGTAACCCGGCAACCTTGATGTTGACTGATATTACTCAGGCTGTCGAAATAAATGATCGCATCATGCCTAATAATCATCCTGATTTTGATTTATATTTTCAACCAAAATCACCGTCTGTAGTAGTTAATGGGGTTATTATTGATATTTTAGGTGATTATACTCAGGGTGCTGCTGGTTTAATTGCAGTTATTAACAAAGGAAAAAAAGATTTACTGCACATTGGCGATGTGGTTGCTATCTATAGTAGTGTCTGCAGCAGCAGCGATTCACATTGTCGTTTACCGGTAAAACGAATTGGTGAGGCAATGATTTTTCGTGTGTTTAGCCATGCAAGCTATGCTTTGGTGTTACGCTCTGTGCGCTCAATCCATTTAATGGATAAGGTTGGCAACCCATGAGCAATAAACCCTATCTATTGGCTCTAAATCGTATGCCCCATATCGGACCACGAACAATTGCTAAGTTACTCCAGGGTTGGCCAAATTTAGAGGAATTATTTCAGCTGTCTTCCGATCAGCTGCAACGCGTTGGTTTATCTGCAAGACAAGCCAGTGCGATTGCTTCATTCAATATTTCCAAAGTAGAATCAGATTTTCGTTGGCAAGAACAACCTCATCATTCACTGGTCACTTATGGGGATGCTGATTATCCAACATTACTTAATCAAATTCCTGACCCACCACCTGTACTCTATGCTATTGGCGATCTAGCCTGTTTGCAGCGTCCGACTGTGGCGATAGTTGGCAGCCGAAAACCATCGATCATGGGGGGGAAGAATGCCCGGCGTTTCGCCGCTGATCTGGCTAGGTGTCAAATTACAGTTGTTAGTGGTTTGGCCCTTGGTATTGATGCTGAGGCTCATAGAGGTTGTTTGCATGTCAATGGTAAAACGGTAGCGGTCATAGGGACTGGCATTGATCGTACTTATCCTAGTTGTCATCAATCACTGGCGGAAAAAATCGCTGAAGCAGGTTTATTATTAAGTGAGTTTCCCCTAGGTAGTTTACCAATTGCTGGACATTTTCCACGAAGAAATCGTATAATAAGCGGTTTATCATTAGCCACATTGGTTGTTGAAGCTGCAGTAAAAAGTGGTTCTTTAATTACGGCACAATTGGCTTTAGAACAAAATCGAGAAGTATTAGCTGTCCCTGGTTCGATTCATAATCCACTAGCAGGTGGTTGCCATCATTTGTTGAAACAAGGTGCGCGGTTGGTCGCATCCTACAAAGATATTTTGCAGGAATTACAACTAGAGTGCGTAGAATTAGCTGCGAATACAAACCAAATAGCTATTAGTCTTGCTAGCGATGATAAAAACCTAGTAAAGTGGCTGGGGTTTGATGTAGTAACAGTAGACCAAATCAGCCAGTTTAGTGGTTGGGGTATCGATAAGGTGGTTTGTCATCTAGCGGAGCTTGAATTGCAGGGGATTGTAAAAGCAGTAGCAGGCGGTTATATGAGGTGTGTGCAATGAAAGATAGTTTATTTGAAATTTTGTTGAATTTATTTGAAAAAACTTTAGTGCAGCTTAAAGAAATGCATGTATTCAATAGTGAGCATAGTCTAGAGAACAATAAAATTGATGACCCATTAGGTGCGTTTGAAAAACCTGAATGCCATACTGAATTTTTAAAATCAGCCGATGAGCGATCTGTTCGTATTTTTAGTTATACTGAGCAGATTAAACTCACAAAGGCTAGCTATCAATTTTTGATGCGTCTTTCTACATTAGGGATTATTGCAACAACTACATTAGAAGCAGTTATTAATCAACTGATGTGCTCAGAGTCGCGGATAGTTTCCTTGCAAGAAACGAAATGGACTATTCGCAATGTTCTTGCTGATAGCTTAAATAGCGAGCAAATTGCATTTATTGATTTATTACTATATCCAAAAGAAGAGCAGTTTTCAGTACACTGATTATTTCTCTAGAACAAGGCCTAATTTCTTATGAGCAAAAACCTAGTTATTGTAGAGTCACCGGCAAAAGCCAAAACTATTCAAAAATATTTGGGCAGCGATTATCAGGTTCTTGCGTCTTATGGGCATGTTCGCGATTTGCCTGCGAAAAAGGGGTCTGTCGATCCCCTGCAACAATTTGCTATGACCTATGCCCCTATTGAAAAAAATGCAAGGCATATTGATTCAATAGCTAAAGCGCTTAAAACAGCAGATGCATTATTATTAGCAAGCGACCCTGATCGTGAAGGCGAGGCGATTTCTTGGCATGTTTATGAATTGATGAACTCGCGCAATCTGCTAAAGGGCAAGCAAGTCCATCGGATTTTTTTTAATGAAATTACCAAAGCGGCAATTAAAGACGCTATAGATAACCCTCGTCAAATTTCGATGGATCTTGTCAATGCACAGCAAGCACGTCGTGCATTGGATTATTTAGTTGGTTTCAATTTATCGCCTTTGTTATGGAAAAAAGTTCGGCGAGGTTTGTCAGCTGGGCGAGTACAAAGCCCTGCGTTGCGACTGATTGTTGAGCGGGAAGAAGATATTGAACGATTTATTTCGCAAGAATATTGGCGTATTTTAGCACAGTGTAATCATGATGGTGCTTTTTTCGAAGCTCGATTGATTGAATATCAGCATCAGAAATTACAACAATTCACTATAACACAAGAGCAACAAGCAATCGCTTGTCAAGCTGCGCTGATAGCGGTTGCGCAAGGCGAGCTTATTGTTCAGACTGTTGATAAAAAGCAACGGAAACGCAATCCCTCACCACCGTTTATCACATCTACCTTACAGCAAGAAGCTGCTCGAAAACTTGGTTTTACAGCACGTAAAACCATGATGGTTGCTCAGCAGTTGTATGAGGGCATTGATATTGGCTCAGGGACTGTTGGTTTGATCAGCTATATGCGTACTGACTCGGTAAACCTGTCACAAGAAGCTATTGATGACGTTCGTAGCTATATTATAGAACGATATGGACAAGGAAATTGCCCAAAATCTCCTCGAATTTTTAAAACAAAATCTAAAAATGCTCAAGAAGCGCACGAAGCAATTCGACCAACATCAATTAAGCGTACGCCCGAAATGCTCGAAGACGCATTAACAGCTGATCAGTTTAAATTGTATGCTTTAATTTGGAAGCGTACTGTTGCCTGCCAGATGTCTGAAGCTTTAGTTGATACGGTAGCTGTTGATTTAGCTTGTGGGGTTGGCAATTTATTTCGTGCCAACGGTTCTACTATTGTGTTTCCTGGTTTTCTCACAGTTTATGAAGAAGGTAAGGATGATTTAAAAAATGATGATCAAACTGCAGTGATGCTACCAACATTGGCATTAGGGGATAAAGTTAAGCTAATTGATGTTACGCCTAATCAACATTTTACAGAACCCCCGCCTCGTTATTCTGAAGCATCATTGGTAAAGGCTCTCGAGGATTTTGATATAGGACGTCCATCTACTTATGCGGCAATCATTCACACGTTGCAGCAGCGTGAATATGTTTTGGTTGATAAAAAAAGGTTTTTCCCCACCGATGTTGGACGTGTCGTGAGTCATTTTCTCACCACGTATTTTACTCGTTATGTCGATTATAAATTTACAGCACAGCTAGAGGATACCTTGGATGCTATTGCCCGTGGGGAAAAGGCTTGGATTCCGGTATTAAATGAATTCTGGCAACCCTTTAGCGAACAAATTCATCTGATAGACGAATCTGTACAGCGCAAAGATGTGACCAGCGAAGTCATCGAAGAAGCTTGTCCCAAATGTGGGAAGCCATTATCTATCCGTTTGGGTAAGCGTGGTCGATTTATTGGTTGTACTGCTTACCCTGAGTGTGATTACACACAAGATATTAGTGGTCAATCTGGCGATAAAGTTGAGCCGATGGTTGTCGACAACCGAGCATGTCCCGAATGCAAGGGGGCGTTACATATAAAGATTGGTCGTTATGGACGTTTTATTGGATGTGCAAATTACCCAGAATGCAAGTTTATCGAGCCTATTGAAAAACCCGCTGATACTGGCGTGCAGTGTCCTAAATGTTCACAGGTAACTATCTTAAAGCGTAAATCGCGAAAAGGAAAAGTATTTTATTCCTGTGCTGCTTATCCTAAATGTGATTATGCGTTATGGAACGAGCCTATTTCAAAATCATGCCCGCAATGCAGCTGGCCTTTGTTGACTGTCAAAGAAACTAAACGAAGCGGGCGTCAAGTCATGTGTCCACAAGATAATTGTAACTATACCGAGCAATAAATATAGATTTTTTGTAGGGTATCGATTCTTCGAGAGAGCTAGCGCGATTTATAGCTAAATTTGGATAGGATCGTCAATTTTCAATTCAGTCCGATCTCGATGATTCGCCGATGTAAACTGGAGTTTAGTTGCTGGAAATAGTGCATGAGACATGCATGGTGAGATGATCATTCTAATTTGATTAAGGTGGTTGCGATTATCTTTTGATGCTAAAATAGATGACATTTTTAGCTTACAAATATTGATGCAGATGCCTAATGATTACCTGCAGTTCGAGCGACGTAAACAAGATCATATTGAGTTGGCACTTATGGATGCGAATCAAACTGCAGACTTAAATACATTGGATCAATTTGAATTGATCCATGACGCCTTACCTGATATAAATTTTTCTGAAATCAGTATATCTGGAGTTCGGTTTGGCTGCGAAGTAGACACTCCTTTTATAGTTTCATCAATGACTGCAGGCCACAGAGATGCGATTGATATTAATCGCTCTTTGATGTCGGCCTGTGCAAACACAGGGTGGGCCATGGGTGTTGGCTCTCAGCGTCGTGACTTAACCGATCCTAAATCTGCATATGAGTGGCAACTTCTGCGACGTGATTTTCCTGGCGTAAGTTTATTCAGCAATTTAGGCATTGCTCAGCTGATTACGACGCCTGTAGATCAAGTACAGCGCTTAACTGATATTTTGCAAGCCGATGCGCTAATTATTCATTGTAATCCTCTGCAAGAATGTATTCAGCCCGAAGGAACACCTGAATTTAAAGGTTGTTGGCAGGCGTTGGCCAAACTGGTGCGTGCTCTCCCTCTCCCGGTGGTGATTAAAGAAACGGGCTGTGGATTTTCACGGGCAACACTACAACGTTTAAATAGTATTGGGGTAGCCGCTGTGGATGTAAGTGGATTAGGGGGGACTCATTGGGGGCGAATAGAGGGTGGACGAGCTGGGGGCGATCTCTTAAGGCAAAAAGCGTCGACGACCTTTAAAAACTGGGGCATTGACACGCTTCAAAGTGTTATAAATGCTTGCAGTTTGAATCCTTGTTATGAAATATGGGGTTCAGGCGGGGTTCGCCATGGCCTGGATGCAGCAAAACTAATTGCTTTAGGCGCGACTACCATTGCATTTGCAAAGCCTATGTTAAGTGCAGCATTAGAATCAGCGGATCAAGTCATACGCTTAATGGCATCGATAGAATACGAGCTTAAAGTTGCAATGTTCTGTACGGGCAGTCGTGTATTGGATGATTTAAAGGAGAAAGCATGTCATTAAGTGATAATGCTGGTGAGCTATTTCAAGGCTTTTCTAAGTTAACGCGTGAACAACGTTATGCTCGTTTGCTTGAGCTGGGCGCACTGACTATCGATGATATTACCTTTTTGGATCGAGGTGGCCTTCAAGATCATATATTAGCCGATAAATTAATTGAAAATGTGATTGGATATTTTCAGTTACCTCTCGGGGTTGCAACTAATTTTCGCATTGATGGCCGTGATTACGTTATTCCTATGGCTGTCGAAGAAACATCTATTATTGCTGCGTTGTCGAAAACAGCAAAATGGGTTAGAGAATCTGGTGAGATAACTACCCATGTAAAAGGACATGGCATTATTGGTCAGATTCAGTTAGCAACGGTGACAGATATTGCAAAGTTTGCGGCTATTTTTGCCGAAAACAAACAATTTCTTATTGAACAACTGAATGAAGATGTTGTTGCCAGTATGGTTAGACGGGGAGGCGGAGTATACGATTTAGAGCTAAGGCATATGATACATCCTCAAGGTGGTGACATGGTTGTTATTCATTTATTAATGGATAGCTGTGATGCGATGGGTGCTAATATAATCAACCAGGCCCTAGAATATTTGAAGACTCCATTAGAATATTTGACTGGTGAAAAAGTAACCATGTGTATTCTGTCCAACTTAAATGATCAAAAATTAACGTTTGCAAGTGTGCGTATTAATAATGTTGATCCTCAATTAGGAATGCGTTTGCAAGAAGCATCTATTTTTGCTGAGACTGATCCTTACCGCGCAGCAACTCACAATAAAGGAATCATGAATGGGATTGATCCTGTTTTGATTGCTACAGGCAACGATTGGCGGGCTGTTGAAGCGGGTGTTCATGCCTATGCATCTAGTACAGGCCATTATCGAGGAATCAGTCATTGGCGATATCGTGATAACCAGCTCATTGGTGAATTGAGGGCACCAATTATTGTTGGAACAGTTGGAGGAGTAACATCCTTGCATCCTACTGCAAGGATGTGTTTAAGAATGCTGGGAGTTAGTTCTGCTAATGAATTGTCCAGAGTGATTGCAGCTGTTGGCCTAATACAGAACTTAGGAGCTCTTAAAGCGCTTTGTACCGAGGGTATTATACAAGGGCATATGAAATTACATTTAGATAATTTATTAATGACTGCAGGAGCAAATGAAGAAGAAATACCTGTTCTCAAAGAGCGCTTACAGCAATCGTTAGCTATTCATAGACGTGTGAGTGTGACTCATGCAGAGGAGTTGTTGGCTGAAATAAGGCGGGCATAGTTTATTGATATGAAATGGTCTGTTCCAGCTAAAACATTCTTAATTGGTGAATACTTGGCCATAGAAGGCGGTCCGGCTATTCTTATAACAACCTCACCCTGTTTTAAGTTAATTAAAACTCATAATCCAGGATTACATGGCATTCATCCTAACTCGCCAGCTGGACGATGGTGGTTTGACCATGGATTAACCAACATTGGTTTTGAATGGTTTGATCCTTATCAAGGCCAAGGTGGTTTGGGTGCATCTAGCGCACAGTTTATTGCAGTATATAAAGCCGTAGTCTCTTTAAAAGGGCAGTTGTATAATCAGCAGCAGATGTTAGAAGACTATTTGAACTATGCTTGGCAAGGTTCAGGGTTTCGACCCAGTGGTTATGATGTATTAGCGCAATCAGGATATGGATGTGTTTATTTAAATCGGCGGCATAGTATTGCTGAGAGCAAATCGTGGCCGTTTAGCGATCTAGCATTTATCTTGTTGCATACAGGTAAAAAATTGGCAACACATGAGCATCTACAATCATTATCAATGCCTTCTTGTTTGAATGAATTCAACAAAGTTGCTCAGTATGCACAGGATGCTTTTTATCATTCAAAAAGCGATCAGTTTATAAGTGCCGTTAATCAATATCATGAATTATTAGCGCATGATGGTTTAGTCGCTACTCATACGCGTGATTTGGTTGCGTTACTGAACAGGCAAGACGGTGTATTAGCTGCTAAAGGTTGTGGCGCAATGGGGGCTGACACCATTTTGCTGATAACCCATAAACAAGAGCGAGATCTGCTGGTAGTGAAGCTTAAGGACAGCATCAAGCATATTATTGCAACCGATCAAAACGTATTTAATGGATAGATATCAGACAGAACGCTTGTAATCAAAAATTTTCCTTGTAAAACGCTTGAAATTTTACCATGATCGGGTATCATCATTACCTTTGTGAGGGCCGTTAGCTCAGTTGGTAGAGCAGGAGGCTTTTAACCTCTGTGTCATAGGTTCGAATCCTATACGGCCCACCATTAAAAAGTATGAAGTAATACAGCAAATATTTATAAATTAGTGTCAATTCAACAATAGTGTCTGATAGGGCCGTTAGCTCAGTTGGTAGAGCAGGAGGCTTTTAACCTCTGTGTCATAGGTTCAAATCCTATACGGCCCACCATATTTGATATATGGTCGTATACTTTTAAAAGTAGGATCTAGGATTTTTTAAGATTTTGTGGTTTATTCAATAATTTTGCGCTCGTAGCTCAGCTGGATAGAGTACTTGGCTTCGAACCAAGGTGTCGGGGGTTCGAGTCCCTCCGAGCGCACCATTAAAATCAAGCACTTAGCTCCTAATTATGCCCAAAACGTGTCTAAAAACATTCAGCCGCAGCTCTCAGATGTGCATAACGCAAGACCATTTCATAATTGGACCACCCGCCGAGTTGTTGTAACTCGTGTAAAGGTGTACCTTTTTGCGCATGCCAGCGAAAGTTATCGATTCCTGCGCGAACCAATGCTTGTTGCCAAGCATGGTTATTACAGCGGATCACGGGATTGCTATTGTATGTAAAATAAAAACCTAGGTTAGGTTTTTCCCTATCTGGGCATTTAAAATCGAGATCGCTTGTTTATTCAATGGAACAGGAATGGGGGCGTTTAGATTTAGATTCATCGGCATGAATTAGCGCATGTTTTTTATCTAAGTCTATCTCGCTCCATTTTAATTTTGTTACATTGGACTCACTAAGTCCGGTGGCTAACGTGAAAGAAGCCATGTCCTTTAAGTGGGTTGGCAATTCTTTCAAAAGCCGATTTACTTCTTGTTTGGTTAACCAACGTATCCGTTTGTTCTCAATTTTTCGCATCCGAATCATTGGTGTCTTATCCAGCCAACCCCACTTTTTATGATCACGGTTTAAAACGGCTCAGATAATTTCCAAAACCTGGTTAACTAGAGAAACCTTTTCTGCTTTTTTTTTCTTGGCAAGGAATTTAATTAAATCCCGGTCAATATCACCTAGTTTTTTCGATCGTAAAAATGGATCAAGCCAGGTTAAGTGATATTTGTTTGTTACCAAACTGCGTTTGTGGGTTGGCTCATCAACCCAACGTAATACAGAACGTACCAAACGGTGTCAGGTCTTTCCTCTTTGACTTTTGTTTACAAATTCAACTTAAAGTTAATTAATTTGAGAAAAGTCAAAGAGGAAAGACCTGACACCAAGAGTCTATTTAAAGCTTAAATTCAAACCATCTGCTAATTGAGACTCCATAGCTTTTATCACGTTATCTCTATAGCTTGGGTGAAGAAAACTAGAGTAATTACCGACCAAAGCATAAGGCAATTTTCTTTCAGGCACATTAACATCATCTATGTAACGCTTTTCTGTTGGTTGGCTTGGGATAACACCGCTAGGAAGTTGTTTGGGATGTTCTATAGCTACAAAATCTAGCTGTCTATTCCAAATTTCAGCTACTTCTAAAAAGCTATGATGGCCGGAATAAACTAAATATGCCATCACACAATTAGCAAATATTTGGGCTTTATCTAAATTAAATTGCCCCCCTTGTAAAAACAACCCCATTCCTTGGGACATCGTGAATACTTTGGCCGTTGCATTTGACGGGCTTGCGATCAAGGGTAATGAAGGTTTATCTAAGGCATCTTGATTGGCTAATTTTTCAAACCAAGTTCGCACACGATTTTCGGGAGGTAAAATAAAAAATCGTGCTTTACCGGATAAACAACTATTTGCCGCCACTTTACTAGAAACTAAATCTGAGCCTATTTCAGTACCGATACCATAGGAAGTCGCCAATAAATCATCAGGTCGGCGAGAACGTATTTTAACTTCATCGTCAGTGGGGGCTATATAATCTTTGCAATATACATGTAAAGAATTGCCTTTTTCTCTCTCAAATTCATCGTACACAAAAGCCATTCCATCAATTGCTTTCATTAGGGCAAGAAACGCATGGCTGGTATGAATTGTTTTGGCTCCATCCAAGCATTTAGCAATGGTTGATAATAGTAAAGCTCGACCTTTAGGAGTCCGTTCTAATGTCTCATCAGAATGGTCAGGTAAGAGCGCGCCTAAAAATTTATCACCTGCTGAGTGTTGCATGGCTAGACTTTTGATATTAGGAGCTGCGCCAGCGGTCTCTTTTTCTTGCAGTTCAGATAAGATATTCTCCCTAAGCCGTTTTGCAACCTCTGTTAATACAGATTTTATAGTTGGGTTAAGTAATGCTTCATTTATCATTGCTAGAGAGAGGCTGCTATCAAGTTGCGTATATGTAAAAGGCATTTTAAATACCAGTTGGTTGTATTTTGTCCATTATACAGAGTAACTTTCTTGTAATCAACGGTCACGGGGTCAGGTCTCAGGGGGGGGCATTAAAATTTAATCAATCTGTTGTAGGTTGGGCCTTGGCCCTGTAGGATCTTC
>JBMLTO010000098.1:0-11251 GCA_049239925.1 Legionella sp.
GGGCCTTCATCATGATTAAAAAAAGTGAAGATCCTACAGGCCAAGGCCCAACCTACAACAGATTGATTAAATTTTAATACGACAGCCGTGCAAAGAAGGTTTTATTTATGTTGAAAAACATACTGTTTGGGCGATTTTTAGGATGTTTTGATAATGAATACTCCCACTCGTGTGCCGCATTTGTTCGCGGCATCCAGGACATGGCCAAGTTAAAGATGAAGCTGATTCATTGCTCTAATCTGTTGATTAATCATAGCAAAATCATCATATAATGGCACATGATACGCGGGTTCAACATCAGATTTCATTAAACGAGTCTGGGAGGATAAAAATAGCCTGATTTCGGGATTTATAGCTAAGTACAATGTGCAGTGGAATAATGGTTTAATCTAGGGCACAATGTTTATTTTTGATGATACTCGTGCCACACATGATTGATTATAATGTCAAAAGGAGACTATCGTTTATGGAAACTATGTATCAACTGTTAGGATTACTAGGAGCAGGTTTGATTGTTTGGGTTATGTATCGCGGTATTAAAGCCAATCCTCATGTGTTTACTAAACAAAACATGCATAAAAGTTTTACCAGTATGGGTATATTGGCACTGTTGCTGATTGTGTTTATAGGATTACTGATAACGTTGTTAAATGCTACTTAGAGTTTATATCTGGCTCGACTTTAGCCATTTTTCCCAGGACCGTTCGCCCTGAGGCGCGTGCTACGCACGCGTCTCGAAAGGCTTTCTAGGCAGCTAAAGTGAGCTGATAGCTCAAAGAGTTGATGCTTTTTTTTGAGCATTTGTGTCAATCAAGCTGATTTTCAGACGTTGAAAAATACTTATTTGACCCACATGACATCAGAGAAAGTCAGCTCACCTTTATTATCATACCTTGATGCCGTTTCTATGCTGACAAGGGCTTTTGTTTGATGGATGTTAAAGGCCACTAGCGTAATAAAAGAAAACAGGCCGATTAATAGAGGGGTTGTTTTGGCGATTGCTTGGTCTGACCATTATAGTGCGTTTCAACACCAAGATGAGCCCGTGTTTCCTCGAAAGTGACCTCGATATTCCACCTCAGCACAAAATAGTGGATAATTTGAGTTGGAGTTAGCGTCGTATGGGTGCTGAAAAAAGTTTCAGCTTCATTTTTTCCACCCGGTGTTTTAACAAGCACGATGCGTCATGTAACGGGCGCGCATCCTGCATGATACCATAGACATACAAAGGTGATGTATTCGATTGGGCGCGTCTCGCCACCAAACCAATTGAGGCTATCAGTTTGCCAAACTTGTTTGGAGTCATTGAGTAGCTCTTTCAGTTGAATTCGTTTGCCCTTAAGCTGGTGCACTCAGAGCAGTATCCTAGTAGAATAGAAGCCTTGAGCGCCGAAAAACAAATTCAAGGATGGAGCAGAAAAAAGAAGGAAGCCTAATCTCAGGTGAATGGGGCAAGCTTTTCTACTTGGCTCAACGAAAGAAAAAATAGTCTGGATGTTTTTTATTTAGGATCTAGCTCTTCGAGACGCGTGCTAGGCACGCGCCTCAGGGCGAACGGTCCTGGGAAAAATGGCTATAAATCTGGGTAGTAACTTTTTAGATACAAGTGAGCATCATTTGAATTGCTCACTTGAAATGAATAATAACTAAGCGTTGTTTCGCCGACATATTTTATCGGCTAAATAACCAACTGCTCCAGCATAATAAATAGAGTTATTGTATCGAAGAATCATTTTATAGTTAGGGTAGGCAAGAAAAGTTGGCCCCCCTTCAGGTTGAATAATGCTGGCCTGTAATTCTGGATGCGGTAGCTCGTTGCCTGTAGTTGTTCGTACGCCTAGTGCATTCCATTCTCTTACTGATTTAACAATCGATTTACCTTGCTGTTTTGAATCAAAATGTTTTGGCAATTTCACATAAATAGCCCATGGTTCTCCTGTTTGCCAGCCATTTTTTTTCATATAGTTTGCAATCGAGGCAAAGACATCCGGTTTAGAGTCCCAAATATCTTTACGACCATCATTGTCATAGTCTATAGCATATTCCATCCAACTTGAGGGTAGAAATTGTGGTTGTCCTGATGCCCCGGCCCATTCGCCTTTAAAGCGTTCTAAAGTCACATGTCCATCATTTAGAATATGTAACGCTAAGAAAAGTTGTTTACGAAAAAAATCTTTTCGTTGTGAATCGTAAGCTAGGGTGGCTAGCGCTTTAATCACTGGGAAGTTACCCATATAGGTTCCATAGCTAGTTTCCATACCCCAGAATGACATTATGAAGCAGGGATCAACGCCAAACTTGTGGGCTATTTCATCGGCAATAGCTTGGTTTTTCTTGTATTGACGCTGTCCTATAATCACGCGGTAATTATCTACTCTTGAATGCAGGTATTTGCTATAGCTTAAACGGTGCTCAGGTTGAGAACGAGCTAGGTTTTTTATTTTAGGACTGGGTTCATGGATATCAGCAAAAGCTTTATCGAATATGGTGGGTGAAATACCTTGAGCTAAGGCTTCTTGGCGTGCGCTTTGCACCCAATGGGTCCAATTTTTTTGGTTAGCTTGAATGGTCTCTGATAGTAATAAAGCCGCCCAAATGGATAGATAAATTCCCCATTTTTTCATACCTACTCTCCTGATTGTAACCGAAAGATTAGCTTTCTAATAAGCACATCGTCAATTGATCAATAATACTTTAGCGTAATTTCCTGGTTAGTTAAATCATGATTATCCAGCTATCAGTCGTAGCGTAGCGATTCTATAGGTTCAAGTAAGGCTGCTCGTCTTGCTGGATAAAAACCAAAAAAAACTCCGGTAATCAATGAAATGCTAAAACCAGCACTAGACGGGAGTAAATAAATAGAAAATGGCCATTCACTAAAGTAAGCAATAATACGAGTGAATGTAATTCCCAGTATAATCCCAAGGGTACCGCCAACAAGTGAGAGCACAATAGATTCGACTAAAAATAAAATTTGAATCTCGTGATTTTTGGCGCCGACCGCTTTTCGTATGCCAATTTCCTTTTTTCGCTCACTCACAGAAACAAGCATAATATTCATTACCCCAATACCACCCACTAATAATGAAATACCACCAATGATTGCTAGTAATACAGTAAAAATTTTTCCTTGACTCTCCATACTGGCGATAATTTGTTTAGCATTTCTAATCAATATTTCAAGTTGTGGTGCTTGTTTGTTAATGAGAAATTTTATTTGTTCGGCTATTTCATCGATAGATGAATCTGGTTTGAGGCTTATGATGGCATTATTAACACTGCTTTCCTTGCTTATAATTGCCATCCCTGCAATTGGAATGATCACGGCTTGGTTGATATCCTCATTAAAAAAGCTATTTTGTGTCCATGGTTTAGCGATGCCAATAATAGTATATATGCTATTGCCAATTCGTAATGGTTTGCCTAGTGGACTACCAATACTTCTTTGCATGATTTGTTTGGCTAGACTATCTCCAACGACACAGTAATGTTCAAAAGTATCGGCGAATGAAACAAAGTAGCCAGATGCTAGATCAATTTGGATAATAGATGCCAATGACTCATCTGCACCAATGATAGATCCATTGAGCGTATTACCTTTAAAACTAATCGATTGATAGGATGTGCTAAAAGGAGCTAACTTTACTATCCCTCTGACTTGTTCTGCTAATTTTCGCCAATTAGACAGAGGGAATTGTTCTAGTCGCGTACTCGATCTGTTTTTATCATATAAGGATACGGATAGTAAATCAGTGCCCAATGCTTTGAATTGCGCCAATGCTTTTTCAGTAGCCAGCTGACCACAGCTTAGCAAAGCTACAACTGCTGCTGTTCCGACTAAAATGCCTAGTACTGCTAAAAAAGATCGCAATTTTGCTGCAAGAATATTAATGGTAGCTTGTTTGCAGTGGTTCATTAAGGTCATGAGTTAAGCTCAGTAATAATCTTTCCATCGGCAAGGGTAATTTGTCGGGTGCACTGTTGTGCTATGGTTTCATCATGGGTGACGATAATGATTGTGCGTCCTTCGTTATGAAATTTTAAAAATAATTTCATAATCTCTTTCCCCGTGTTGGAGTCGAGTGCTCCAGTTGGTTCGTCAGCAAGAAGAAGTTGGGGTTGCCCAATTAAAGCACGAGCAATCGCTATTCGCTGTTGCTGGCCGCCTGATAACTGAGCGGGATAATAAGTAGCAAACCGACTCATACCGACTTTAATGAGTACTTCTGCAACGGCTGCTTTAATGTCTTTCGGTTGGGTCGGACGATAAGTTAATGGTAACGCAATATTTTGAATGACATTCAATCGTGGTAGTAAGTTGAATTGTTGAAAGACAAAACCCATGTATTGATTCCGAAAAGTAGCGCACTCATCCTCATTTAGCTGCCCAACATCATTGCCTTGTAACCAGTATTGACCGTAGCTTGCTTTATCAAGTAAGCCGATGATATTCATCAGTGTTGACTTTCCTGAACCTGATGCGCCCATAATAGCTAATAGCTCACCTTGATTGACCTTCAAGGAAATTTGATCAAGAACAGTATGAGTTGTTGTATCAATATGATAATTTTTAACTACCTGTTTCAGCTCAATGAGTGGCACGATCTATCTCCATGGGCGCTGATTCACTCATAAACAACAGTATCTCCAGCAGTTAGTCCAGATTTAATTACAACTCTATCAGCCTCTGCGTCACCGGTAATGACCTCTGTTTTTTTTAAGGAATGATCGGCTTGGCGTATAAATACTATTGCATGTCCTTGTTCAAGTTTAACCGCAGTTATAGGTACTGTTAATTGCATCTGACTCTCAGCAAAAATCTCAACTAAAGCACTCATACCTATTTTAATTTGGCGACGTTGAGATGGATTCAAGTTTTTTACTTCAATAATTGCTGTAAAAGAAGGCAGATTGCTTCCGTTGGATATAGATGCCTGGGCGTTGATTGCAACTAATCGTCCTTGCAGTTCTTCTTCTGAAAATGCTGGATTACGAATGCTTGCTCGCATCCCCGTGTAAATTTTATTGATATCGACTTCAGGTACGTCGATATCTACTCGAATACCACTGAGATCACCGATCAGAGCAAGGACTTGATCCGCTTTTACGGCTGAACCGACAGTTAAGTGGCCATTTTTATCGTCGGTTGATTTAGGTGGATATAATAATACGCCATTGGTTGGCGCTTTTAGGTGTAATAAATTATGTTTACTATTTAACGCCAGGCGAACTTTATCAAATGTTTCAAAACTTAAAGAAGACAGATTCGGGTCATTTTCTTCACCCATTTTCTCTAGCATTTCTGAGAGTTTTTGGGTGGCTTGCATTAATGATACTCTTGCATTGTTGAGACTGGATTGTTCACTTAAATAATTATTTTTAGATAGAAGCCCGGCTTGCCATAGTTCTTGGGTGCCACTGAATTTGGCTTGTGCTATTCCGTAGCTATCTTTGCTTCTTAGATAATCGGTCAAAATATCATTATATTGCTTCTGTAGTTCGGTTGAATTCAGTGTGAAAACGACATCTCCTGTTTTGATCAGTTGGCCATATTGGCAGTGTGAGGCCTCAATAAATGCATTCACAGGGCTTGTGATGGTGCTTTCGCTAAGGGGTTGTACTAGCCCCGTAAATGTCAATCGCTTATGAATTTTTATGGGTTGCACAGTGTAGCTTTTCAAATTAGATTTAGTATCGGTTTTTTTATGATGGCAACCAACGAGTGTTATGCAAATGATGAATAGCATCATCATGTTATAGATATATTGACGATTGATTATGGTATTAAATGTCATCATTAATGGTACCTAAGTTTAATTTTCCAGTGATCTAGTGTGGTTCCTAATAGTTGTTGTAGGGCAGAGAGTTGGTTTAGATACGCAATTTTTGCATGAATGAGTCCCATTTGAGCTTGTAATAACTGGTTTTGGGTATTGTTAACATCTAATGCACTTGAAATGCCTGCTTGTTGTTTTTTCTTTTCTAATGCATAAGATTTTGCTGCTAATTCAACTTGACGTTTTGCCAATTCGTAGCGTTTTGCCTGACTTGCTATGTTACTAATTATATTTTTAACCCTGCTAATCAATGCTCGTTTAGCAGCAATTAAATTTAAACGATCTTTTTCTAATTGTACTTTTGCTGTTATTAGTTGATTACGTAAGTTAAGATCATTGATTGGGATACGCAATGTTAGGCCTGCTGATTCATTGATGCTCCGATTATTCTGCAAATCATTTGTTCTATAACTAGGATTCAAATGAGTAGTCATGCCTGTCTGGATAACTGCATTGGCATCTAATTGCCATAACTGTTGGTTTTTTGCCAAGATATAAGCCCGTTTATTAGCACGTGTTGCCAACGTTAGCGCCTGGTATTGAGTATTATGTAATAATGCCTGTTCTATGCATTCAGCTGTGTTAGGGATGAAGACTTGTTTTAATTCTACATCACTGGGAACTGCTAGCTTCATATCAGGATCTAAGCCTATAGATTGCATTAACTCTTGGCTAGTCGTTTGAAAATCATTTTCTGCTTGTTCGACCATCAAGCTTAATGACTCGATTTGATAGGATTGTTGCACATTTGCGGTAGGTTCTAATTGGCCTGCTTTTATTCTTTGCTGATTAATTTTAAAGAGTTTGCGTGCTTCATTGAGTTGTTGACGTTGGTTTTGCAGGTTGTTTCCACTTAAGATTAGTGTTCGATAAATTGTGATTAATTGTGTAATGTGATCGATCACTGCTTGTTGCAAATTCAGTTTGTTTAGCCATTCATGATCAATCGCATTTTTTAAATTAATTTGGTTGATGTCATACCCAAATCCGTTTAATAGCGGTTGTTTAAATGATAAGTTTATGAATCTATTATAATTTCCTTCGGTGACAACATTATTATCCATGCGTATGGTCGTTTGTCCCCCTAACGGTGTTTTCAGGTTTATTTCTGGCGTAAGCATAAAATTATTATGACTCGTTTTACCGATACCTGTATAACGGTTATTGTCGAATGAAGTCGTGCCTGCAAGTGCATATTGTAGCTCAAATTCATTATTTGCTAAGCGTAGTTGATAGCGTTGAATAATTCGATCTAGCTCCGCATTGCGAATATTGGGATTGTAGCGCAATGCTAACAAGATCGCATTTCGCAAGGTTAAAAATTGAGTTTTATTGTTTTTTTCAGAGGGTGAAGAAGGTAATTGTATCCAATTTTTAACCATATACTCAGGATTAGCTATCGCTTTTTCTAGCCTGTTCTCTGCTTGTTCGATGCTACTTCGTTCACGAGCAAGTACTTTAGGGAATGTATCGTTTGCCAATACACTATTGAGGTTGAGGAGGCTAGTTAACAAGAAGAATAGCCTATATGGTTGCATTGTATTCATAAACCAGATACCGCTGTTCGTTGTTTGTTTTGTAAACACATCGCAGTCAATTGCCCACCCCACACACAGCCGGTATCTAAGGCGTGAATATGTGGATGTGGACATTTGCCGGCCAATGCTGCCCAATGTCCAAATACTAAATCTGCTTCTATGTTTTGACGATTAGGCGTTGCATACCATGGATAGATGGAACAGGTTGAATCAGGTTTTCCTTTCGCATCATAGATCAAGGCTCCATTAGTATCGCAAAAACGCATACGGGTAAAGTAGTTACAAATCACTCGTATTCGTGATAACCCGGTCCATTCATTCGACCAGTGGTTAGGTTCATTGCCATACATAACCTCTAAAAAATCCTGATATTGCTCACCATGGAGTACGGTTTCGAATTCATTAGCGAATAGTCGTGCTTCGTCCAGATTCCAAATTGGTGCAATTCCAGCATGGCACATCACAATATTAAGCGCTTTGTCTTCACACATAATAGGTTGTTTACGCAGCCAATGTCCTAGCTCTTCGGCATCATCAGCTTGTAAAATAGCCTGCAACGTATCATCGTTATTGTGACTCTTTGATGAAGAAAAAATCTGTGCTAATAAATGTAAGTCATGATTACCCAACGTTATTTTTGTATGTGGGCTTATTGATTGAACCAAACGCAACACCTCTAGTGATTGCGGCCCGCGGTTTACCAAGTCACCCACGAACCACAACCTATCCTGATGTTCATTAAACTGCAATTGATCAAGTAGACGACACAATGAGTCGTAACAACCTTGTACGTCACCTATCGCATAATCAGCCACTTTGTATGCCTCCAGGATTATACTGGCTTAAATGAATATGCTGTTGCCATTCGCCATGAGCATTCAGATAGGGTAGAGAAAAGTTTTGCGTTGATTGGTCATGACTTGTTTTTGATAGATGTATGAGTTCTGTCGCTGTTACTGTTGATGCCTGGCCTGTTTGGGGATTGGTTATGTCCATTTGGTTCGGTAGCACGATGGCAAAGTCAGTTAATAAAGTTTCTGTTGTGCTTGATTTATCGAGACTTGTTTCATGAAAACCTAGTCCTAACAGACTATGTTGAATCGCTTGCCAATTTTTATATTCAGGGTGTTGAAGTAAAAAGAGTTGATAGATTTCAACATTCATTAATAGTCCACCAGGGACCATGAGTAAGGGTGCCTGGTTTATTTTAAGCTCTCTTTTTTCCAATGCTTGTTGAAGCCAACAGATGAATTCTATGCCAATTAGTTTTTCCTTGTCTGCTATTGATATTAGCGTGGTGTCGATAAATGAGGGGATGCGATTGCCTCGCCCTCCTTGTCCTGCGTATTTAGCCAGCAATTGACTAAAATAGCGTTGAATTGCGATAGCATCTGCACGTACTAAAATAGCACCCAAGGCTCCTGCTGCATCCCAGTCTTCATTGAGTAATGCTAACCATACGATAAGCACCTTGGGATTTGTTGTAATCCAAGCAAAACCACTTGTTGGCATAAGCGTCCTAGCCAACATCATGGTTAGTTGTCTTTCTAGTTTGCAATCGGTTGTTGGCTGAAGCCTAAAACCATAATAGCATCCTGTTGCTGTCAGATCCTCCAAGAGAGGGGTCCAGTCTTTTAAGTAACAGCAATTATTGTCGTAAAGCTGTACTTGAAAACTGATGTGTAGCTTACCTATTCCTTGTAACAATGCTGCGGTTAGAAGCGCATATAGCCATAATTTTTGTTCTTCGCTAAGAGCTTCCGTTGGGTGAGTTATCATATACTGACGTAGGAGATGCAAAGCTGCTTCTGCACGGTTTAAAGCATGATCGACCAATCCACCTGCTTCGGCATAGTAACTGTTTGTCGTTTCAGGTAGATGTTGATAATGGTTAATGACACGATGGATTAATGTTGTGCCAATGGATCGAAACCGTCTATCATCTAAAGCACTAGACTGTTGAATTTTCTCTAGCAATTCTTGTCGTTTATTGTTTGTAAGGATTTGTTCAGCTTTGCTTATACGGGTCAAATCATTACGGGACTTAGTTTCATGTGTTTTTATTTTTTTTTGTGTGTGATGAAACAACTCAACCTCTATCTCTATTTAAAACCATGCCATCGATGTTTATCTATCTGTTGTAGCTGAGGCGGTTTTGATGTTTGGAAATGGTTAACTGTCTTTGGTTGCCAGCAGGTAACCTCCCGAGTATACCCTATTCGAGGATAGATTTCGCTATCGTTACGTACTCATTAATAGATACTTGCTCAGGACGTTGTTGTGGATCAATCCCTAGCCTGTTGAGTTGTTCTGCGTTAATGAGTGATTTTAAATTATTTGCTAGCGTTTTTCTCCGCATAGCAAATGCTGTGGCAACGATACGCTCTAGCGTATTAAAGGGTACATCGCCATAAGGCGATGTATGATATGGAACTAATGAGACGATTGCTGATTCCACTTTTGGTCTGGGATAAAATGCATCGGCGGGAACATCAAATAAATGTTCTACTTGACAGTAATATTGAGTGATAATACTTAGCCGGCCGTAGCTTTTACTTCCAGGCTTAGCAGCAAGTCTAACAACAACTTCTTTTTGGAGCATGAATAACATATCATCAATATGGTCGAGGTAACCTAAAAGATGGATTAGCAACGCTGTAGAAATATTATAGGGTAAGTTACCGATAATTCTTAAGTTATGGCCTAATTTGCTATAGTCAATGGTTAATGCATCAGCTGCAATTACGGTTAGTTTGCTTGCTGATCCTGGCATTAATGCTAAATGGGCTTGCAGGTCTCGATCGATTTCAATTGCAGTGAGCTTTGTTAATTTAGACAATAATGGCTTGGTTAATGCTCCTAAACCAGGACCAATTTCAATGACATTATCTTCTCTGTTAGCTTGTAGCGCCTGCAGAATATGCTCAATAATCATTTGATTTTGTAAAAAGTTTTGTCCAAAACGTTTGCGTGGTTGGTGAGTCATGCTATTAGCCTAATGCAAAAATTACGATTATACACCTTGCGTACCGACCATATATACTCTAGCTACAGTTATCTATCCATGTTAGTTTAGCAAGATTGAATTTTCGATGATAATTTATGACATTATATTTACAGGAACTTCGTTGTCGAGCCATGCAGGTGCTCGCTGCTTTTGTTGTTCTCTTTCTATTTTTTTTTATATACTCGAATGAGCTACTGCTCTATTTAGTGAAGCCTCTCTCGAGACTATTGCCAATGCATAGCGCTGTGATCACTACTCAGTTAACTGCAACGGTACTCGTTCCACTGAAGTTAGCCATGAATGCCGCAACTATTTGTTGTGCTCCCATTCTTTTATTTCATGGTTGGCGCTTTGTTGCTCCTGGTTTATATCTTGTTGAGCGTCAACAATTACGATGGGTGATAGTTGCTAGTTTTGGGCTATTTTTATTAGGTATGATTTTTTCTTTCTATCTTATGCTTCCTTGGATGCTATCATTTTTTGTGCATGCGTTGCCCCCGGGTGTTCAATTGATGCCTGACATGAGTTATGCTATTGATTTTATTACACAATTTCTTTTGTTGTTAGGCTTTAGCTTTCAGATTCCATTGATTTGTGTGGCTGTGGTATTGATGAGAATCGTAGACTTAACTAGTTTGATTCTTGCCAGGCCCTATGTCATCGTTGCTGCATTCATTTTGGGAATGTTGCTTACCCCACCTGATGTAATGTCTCAAATTATGTTGGCGATACCTTTGTGGTGTCTTTATGAACTGGGTGTTTTTTTTGCAAGAGCAATCAAGAACAAGCATCACGACATCTGTCCAACTATTTCGGGAGCATACCGCAGGAAACCGCGGTAGAAATTATTAAGAAAAAGATCAGCGATC
>JBMLTO010000099.1:0-11182 GCA_049239925.1 Legionella sp.
TCACATCTTGCTATGCATGTCACTCTTTTTTAACAAAAGCAACCTTTTGTTTTTTTAACATTAATTTTTAAAAAAACTGAAGATACTTCAGGCCAAGGCCCAACCTACAACAGATTGATTAAATTTTAATGCGACACCCCTGAAATAACCCCCTCCTCATTAGTGCTGATGATATTTCGATGATATAATTTAACCACTATAATCATCTGATCTAAATTACTGCCATCAATAATACACCTCAGCTACAAATCCTATTGTGTAGCTATATCGAAGGATACTAACCAAGACTATGGATAAAGTGATTACGTCTTTATTGCTCGAAGCCAATCAATTGCTGGAACAACAAGAATCAAAAGCAGCCATTGCAATCTACCACCAAGTATTAGAATTAGTACCCGACTGTAACGAAGCCTTGCACCATTTGGCCTTGGCATATACTACAACCAACCAACTTGATAAATCTATATCCTATTTTAATCAAGCAATTGCCACAGACGGTGATAAAGCTATCCTATATAATAATCTTGGCAGTACTTATAAAAAAAAACATCAACTAATTGAGGCTAAACATTATTATCAATTAGCCTTACAACTAAATAAAAATTATGCGCAAGCACATGGTAACCTGGCTACTGTTTATGCCCAAGAAGGAAACTATCATGCAGCACTGAAACACTATCAACAAGCACTAGAAATAGAACCAAATCAGACAAATATCCATTACAATTTAGGTTTACTGTTCCTACAACATCACCAGTTTTCTGCTGCGAAGACACAATTTAGCAATGTGGTAACATTACAACCTGATCATAGTAACGCTCAATTCTACTTGGCCACCCTTGCTTTAAAAGACAATAAACTGGACGAAGCTGAAGAATGTTTTCAAAAATTAATAGCCCACAATCGTCAACATGTTGAAGGACTAACGAATTTGGGCGTACTTGCCTTAAGGCGTGAACAACCACAATTAGCGATTGACTATTTTAGTCAAGCATTGGCTATTAATAATAACCATATTGAAGCCAGAAATAATCTGGCAGCAACCTTTATACACCATGATCGCTTTGAAAATGCAATCACACACTACAAGATTTTATTGCAAAAAAACCCAGAAAACAAAGAGTACTTGTATAATATCGGCGTTGCCGAAATGGCACTAGGACATCTACAAAAAGCAATTGATCATTTTAGCCAACTGTTAAAGCAAGATCCTGCTCATTTTGCTACCTTACATAATATGGGAGCTATCTACATTCGTCTTGGTCAAATTAATCAAGCTGTTAATTATTTACAACATGCTTTAGCAATTAATCCTGCTGAACCTAGTACACAATTCATGTTACAGGCCCTACTCGAGACAGAGGATCAACCAAATACCAGCATTAAATATGTAAGTAACTTATTTAATAATTATGCCATACATTATGAACAACATATGAACAATGTTTTAAACTATACCTTGCCGCAACACATCGCGCGCGCTTTGCACCAACTAAATTGCCTGCACGTTGATCGTGGTTTAGATCTCGGCTGCGGAACAGGATTAAGCGGCATAACTTTACGCGAAATCGTCAACCATTTAACCGGAATCGATGTCGCAGAAAAGATGATTAAGCAGGCAGAAAAAAAAGGGATTTATGATTGTTTGGTTGTCGATGAGATTGAACACTTTTTAGCACATGATGCTAGCAGTTATCATCTTATTGTTGCCGCAGATGTTCTACCTTATTTTGGGAGTATCGATAAACTATTTTTATCAGTCACAGAACATCTAAATCCTAGCGGGTTGTTTGTGTTCAGCCATGAAATTAGCACCCATAAAGCCTGGCAGCTACAAAAAACAAGCCGATTTAGCCACCACCCTGATTATATAAAAACCATTTACTCGGAGCAATCATTAAAACTGTGCTATCAAGAGACAATCAAAGCAAGGCAACAAGAAGGACAAGACGTGCATCTAATGCTTTATATTGTTGAAAAAAATAAGAACTCATCAAGCATCACAATAAATGCGTAGCCTGTTAAAACGGAATAGATAATAGTTGATCAACAGCCAGTAGTTCGTTCTTAAATAATTCCTTGATTTGTTCTAAGGCTAAGTAATCGCTGGCTTCAAAGCGGGCAACTAAACAAGGAGTCGTATTCGATGCTCTCACCAAACCCCATCCCTGCTCAAATTCAACCCGTAAACCGTCAATATCAATGAGGCGTGCATTAGCAAATTTTGCTGACGCACAAAAACGCTCCATGAATCCAAATTTTTCTTCATCAGCAATCGCTATTTTAATTTCAGGCGTATTGATACCATTGGGCGTATGATTGAATTGCTGACTAACCGATTGTTCAGAATGACTAAGTATTTCTAATAAACGGCAAGCACTATACAGTGCATCATCAAAACCATACCATCGATCCTTAAAAAATAAATGGCCGCTCATTTCACCAGCAAGAATAGCCCGCTCCTCTTTCATCACTTTTTTAACGATTGAATGACCGGTAGGGCACATAACTACACGCCCCCCTGCCTGCTCAATCACAGCAGTTAGATGGTTCGAACATTTCACATCACAAACGATAGTTTCGCCTGGATTTGTTTTTAACAAATGACGCGCATACAGCATCATTAAACGATCAGGCCAAATTAACTCACCTTCATCGGTAACGACGCCTAACCGATCAGCATCACCATCAAATGCCAAGCCTATATCAGCTTGGTGTATTGCAACAGCAGCTTTAAGATCAGCAAGATTAGCCTCGATAGTTGGATCGGGATGATGGTTAGGGAAGCGACCATCCACATCACAATACAAGGGAATGACCTCACAACCTAATCGCTGAATGACCGAAGGAATAATAGTTCCACCAATACCATTACCACAATCAATAACCACCTTGAGTGAACGGTTCAACTGGATGTCATTGATAATTCGTTCAATATAATGCTCGGTAATATCATAAGCTTTAACCTGTCCGCACCCTTCGACTGTCACTAATCGTTGATTAAGCTGGTAAAGGATATCTATATCAGTATTTGCTAGTGTCGTACCAGCTAATACAATTTTTATACCATTATACTCAGCAGGATTATGGCTACCAGTTACCATCAAACCGCTATCAACTGACCCTGTACATGTGGCAAAGTACATGACAGGAGTAGCAACTGTTCCTAAATCCAGCACATTAATCCCGCTATCTAATAACCCCTGTTTTAAAGCATTAGACAACGAATCACTGGTCAAGCGTCCATCCCTAGCTAAGAAGATTGAAGAGCGATTCAAACTCTGTAATCGATAACTAATCGCGCGACCAATACTATAAAAAGAATTTTCATTAAATTGGCTGTTTACAATGCCACGAATATCATACGCTCTAAATACGCTGCTCGGTACTTGCTCCAACTGATAGATTGTGCGCATTCATTGTCTCCCTGAACTACCGAAACCACCAATCCCTCGCTCCGTTGCCATAAAATCGTCAACAATAGTAAACGCTATTTTACTGATAGGAAGAAATACCAATTGTGCGATACGTTCGCCTGGATTAATCGTAAAAACATCTTGATTGCGATTCCAACAAGAGATTTTCAATTCCCCTTGGTAATCCGAGTCGATTAAACCTACTAAATTTCCAAGCACAATACCATGTTTATGGCCAAGACCTGAACGCGGCAAAATAACAGCAGCAAGATGGGGATTAGCAATATAAATGGCTAATCCTGTTGGTAATAACACTGTCTCTTGCCCTCTTATCTGCAATGGCTCATCCATACAAACACGCAAGTCCAAACCGGCAGAACCATCGGTAGCATAGGTTGGCAAAGGAATTGTATTACCAATGCGTTGATCAAGTATTTTTAACTGTATTGCATCCATCATGAAAACCTTCAGATTAAACGATCAGTGGGCATAGCGCCCCTAGAGGTACAGAGCCAGCATTATATAATAACGGTAACGACTCAAGGAATATCATTTTGAACTTTTTTTGCCAGCAATGCAATCAGCTCTCCAGCTAAGGTAACTTTATTATTTAGACTCAAATCTATTCGCTCTTTTTCTGTTAGTACTGTGACTTGATTATAATCATTAGCAAATCCTATGCCTGCACCAACATGGTTCGCAATAACCATATTAACTTTTTTCCGCGATAGTTTTTCAAGCGCGTGCTCAAGGACATGATCTGTTTCCGCAGCAAACCCGACAACATACTTAGCTTTGCCACTTGCTACAACATGAGCTAAGATATCTGGGTTGGGAATTAATGATAAATGTAATGTTGTATGATCTTTTTTCTTAATCTTCGTTAGTGATGGCTTTTCAATGCTATAATCAGCAACCGCAGCACAAGCAATAACAATCATTTCTTCCTGTAAATTTGACATTACAGTATCAAACATATCCTGAGCATTTTCTACTGGATGGAAAATAACACCACTAGGAATAGGTAATGAGCAAGGCCCACTAACCAATGTCACCTGTGCACCAGCCATTAAAGCAGCCTGAGCCAAAGCATAACCCATCTTACCAGAGCTATGGTTGCTAATATAACGAACCGGATCAATAGACTCTTTTGTCGGACCTGCAGTAATCAGTACTTTTTCGCCAAACAATAACCGATTAACCTGTTGTAATCGTAATGCATTAATAATCGCCTCGACTTCACTCATTCGACCAAAACCAAACTCTCCACAAGCTTGAGCACCTTCCTCTGGCCCAACAATCACCACCCCTCGCTCGATTAAAGTCTGACAATTATTTTGTGTGGCCGCATGCATCCACATATTGCGATTCATCGCTGGGCAAATAATCACTGGGCAAGCGGCGACTAAATAAATTGTAGACAATAAATCATCAGCAAAGCCATTAGCCATTTTAGCAAGACAATTCGCTGTCGCTGGAGCGATTAATAGATAGTCCGCCCAGCGCGCAAGTTCAATATGTCCCATCGCATGCTCAGACTGCTGATCAAATAAATCACAACGTACAGCTTCTCCCGTTAAAGCTTGTAGCGTTAGAGGCGTAATAAATTGTCGGGCAGCTGCAGTCATCACAACACGGACAACAGCCCCTAAACGGGTTAAATCACGAACTAACAAAGCTGACTTATAAGCAGCAATGCCCCCACAAATACCTAATAATATTTTTTTATTAGTAAAATCTTGCATCACTACACCTTTTGAATAAAAATAGCAGTGATCAAAACACAAACCAGCTCATAAAGGAATATAAATGACAGTCCAACAGCAAGCATTCTCTTTGCGTGCGCGTGAAAAACTATTAATTAGCGGTGCGCATAATCTATCAGACATAGAACTCTTAAGTGTTTTCATCGATTCGGGTGGCGTCAGTCAATCTTGCTTACAACTGGCCGACCAATTAATGACAGACATTGGTGACTTCAGAGCTTTATTAAATGCCGATCTACATGCCTTTGAGAAAATCGGAGGTCTAGGAAAAATACGCTATAGCCAACTACAAGCCATCAAAGAAATCTGTCTACGTAGTGAATTTATCAGCCTGCAAAAAGAAGTTCAATTGACCTCATCGCTAGCAACACATATTTTTTTGAAACGTAAATTACGGGACAAAAAAAATGAAACTTTTGTTGCGTTATTTTTAGACAGCCAACATCGGGTACTAACCTACGAGGAATTATTCAATGGGACTATCGATAGCGCTATTATTCATCCACGCCCGATTATAGAAAGAATACTACGACTGAATGCTGCAAGCATCATTCTAGCCCATAATCATCCATCAGGAATCTCCGATCCGAGCCGCCAAGATATTACCGTTACTGAACGTCTAAAAGCTGCTCTTGATTTAATCGATGTTAAGCTTCTTGACCACTTGGTCATTGGCGATAATGAAGTGTATTCAATTTTGAATAAAATGAAATGGCATTGTAATTAATCGTATTGCCTCTATTATTGCCTCTATATTCATTCTATAGAGTAGAGCTGCGTCCTTCGTTAGTTGTTCGCAGCCCCCTCGTTAGAACCCGGCGTGCCCTATTAAGACACCGGGCTCAAGATAAATACATTCACAGTTCACTTATGCTTTAGAAAAGCCTGTGGTAGATTTTCGCCCGAGGAAACTTAATCAGGCTCCAAGTACATCTGAAACTGCCCCCCAAGTGAATGACTTTCGCTGACTGCGTCGGTTTAGCCACTTGAATAATATCCTTTTCACCTCATGGACAAAGTTGTCAACGGCCTTGGCATTGTGTGACACTCCATAGTATTGGATATGCCCTCTTAACGTTGAGACTGCTGTTTTCATGATGTGCTTCATTGATGTTTTATTCCTGATTGTGCGTGCCCAATCATTCGTCCTTTTGAGTTTCAGACTAAATGCTCTTAGACCCCGAGGTAGTCATCTGGCTCTCCCCTCTAATGACCCAGATGATATTGCCTTCTGGTAAGTCGAAACCATCGGCCACACCCAATAGATCTCTTTTCGGAGCTCAATCACTTCAGCTTACGCTTACGGCCTGTAATGTCTCCTACCTACGCTTAACCTGTTACATTACTGGAACAAACCCAAGGCTGGATTGTGCTGAGTCAGCACTTTCTCGACGGTCCTCTCAGCCGCCAGTACAATGGCGCTTTCGTGGCGCACCAACTTTAGCTATTTTTTCCTATCATGCACTCGCCTTGAGAAGCGTGCGTAGCACGGGTCTCAAAAGGCTTTCTAAACGGCTAACATGTGTTGATTGAACAACGCATTCATTATTTCTTCTGAGCATTTCTCTAAATCAAAAAGTCAAGCCATTATCAAATCACATCAATGACTCGATACCGAACTATTGATGCAAATATTGTGGCAATGGTTGGAATATTCCGCTCCTTTGCTTTGAGTGAAAAATAAAGGTGAACGACCCGTAGCTGAAGAATATATAGCTAAACCGACCAACCCAGGCAAAATGCCAGTGCCAATAATAGCAAGGACAGCAAGAGTAATTTTCATATAATAAGCCCATGCTGGATCTCTCAACTGAGATAAGGCTATATGCCTCTGCTCTAACAAAACAGAAAAATTAACTAAACGATTGCTAGGCAAAACTACTTCAGGATCTGTTAATAATTTTTCTAACTCGCAAACGATGACCAATTTTTCTTGAACGTTATTATTTGGATGAGATCCTTTAGCCAGTAGATCTTTATTGTTTACCTGATAATTGTCGACCTGCTGCTCCAAATGAAGACGATATTGCCTCGTCGCAGGCAATAATTTAGTCTCGATTAAAGAGGCAATATTAACTTCCTTAGCAGTGTTGAGTTGGGTAATCTGCTCTCGTGCATCTGAAAACATTTTTCTATAATTCGCATGAAGATCTTGCAACTCAGGCGATTCCACACCCGAAGCAATCGCCTGATTTCGTATCATTGTAAAGAATTGTTCGCCAATACCTGGTCCGCTAAATTGTCTCAAACTAACCCTGCTATTTTTTAACAATAAACCACCTAAACGAAGAATGTAAGGCGGATATATTTTTTGATACGCCTGGATATCGATGATCGTGGAATCAATGAGTGTATTTAATAGCGCAGAAATCTGACCCATCGAAGAAATTTTTAAATAAAAAATCTCTAGTTTTTTGAGATGCTCCTCGAGTACTACCTGTTTTTTATCCACATGTGATTTTACAACAGACAGAATATTGTTGATCTGTGTGGTCTCTTGATTTTTTTGATCATCACTAATATCGGTTTGACTTGCTATTGTTTGCTTTCTCTCCGTGAGCAATGGAGCTAGATTGTCAAGGTCAGGCCCGTTTTCTCCTACTATCAGACGCTTCAAATAATCAGGTAGTAGGTCAATAGATTGGCTCACTGACTGTTGAAGTTCATTATCAGAATCAGATGAGTTAATTTGCTCTTCTAATTCTTGTAGTACACTCGATATTTGTTTGCAATGGTTTGCTATTATTGTTGTTAGGTTTGTCTGTAATACATATTCATAGCGATTTATAATGGGTTGGTACAGCTGGTAGACATTTTCTTTTTTCTTGATATTTTCAATAGACTGAACAATCGGTTGTAGCCTCCCCAATATACTTGGAGACCGTTTCTCATCAAACAAATCCTCCAAAATAGATTTTATTTGAACCGATAGATATTGAAAGTATAGATCCTGCTTTGTCTTATATTTCAACGCTATAAACAGTTTCGAGTCTTCCATTGATAGCGGATTCTTCAGTAAATCTTCAAATATGCTACAAAGATGACTGATAATTATGTCAGGATTATGCTCATGAGCATAAATCAAGCCAATATCTTCACAGAGCGTTTGAACATCTTGCTCGATATTATCTACTTGCCATGCGAGGGAACTGCTCCTTAAGGCAAGTGCTTGTTGTTTAATGAGTGAAAAAAATTCATCACTCACAGCTAAGGACGATGATGTTTGTAAATTAACGTATGATTCTTTTAACAACAAGGCACCAAGATGTACTAAATAAATAGAATGTCTAGTAAGCTCAGCATAAAGTTCTATTGATTTTGGCGCAATAAGATTATTAATAAGCGGGCAGGCTTGACATAATGCTATCATTGTTTGATACAGTTGTTCAATTTGTTGTAAATGGCTACTCATGTTTTGTTTTTTACTGTCCGCAAACAAAGTTAGCTCATCCGCACGCTCCATTAAGAATTCTTTCAAATCTAGGACATCCTGTGGTGCACTATTTGGTCCCACACTTATTTTGTTGATTTCCTCTAATAACTTTTCATGCAAACGATCAAAAGTAAGTGAGGGGATGTCGCGCAACAGTTTCTGAATACTAGAAATTTTATTATGCTGATTATCTGATAATCTATTAATAAAATGGTGGCAACGATCGTTAACTTCAGCAGAATCAGCTAAAAAGCAATGAATTTGGTCGTTAATGATTCGAGATCGCTCGAGCAATAATTTTGCATGCGTATTAACAGTTGTTATTAATCCAGCTTGCAATATTTTTTCGCATGTTTCGATCATGTTTATATGCGGCTGATTAGCCGTTTTACTGTCTTTTAATACCTTAAACGGACTTTGGATAGCGACCATCAATTCAGTTTTTTCATCAGGAGATAAATGATCGCATAGATATTTCTGACCAAGTTGATCAACGACAACAGATAAAGCATCAAAAAAAATAGTTTGTGTTCTCGGATAATTGAGCTTATTGAGCAATTCTTGATCGACGGCGGGTATCATAGAATCATTCTGAAATAAACGCTTAAAACTAGCAGTGATCTGATTTAAAATAGTGCATAAGCCGCTATCAAGTCCATCGCCTACAGTAATCAACCGACGCAATTGCATCATAGCGTGCTCAGTATTAACGAAGCTGCTAGGCATATGAAGAGCAATTTCAGCCATACTCCTATCATTTTTAGCTTGATAATGCACATAACGGTGACCGTCATTATCAGTACACCCAAGAAACTTATAAGAAGTCTGTCTAAAATAACGATAAGCCTCATCATTTATTAACACCTTCTCATAGAATTCTACCATTTTATTCAAACGAGTCGCTTTATCTCCTTGAAAAAATTCATTAGACAAGCGATCAAGATCAGGATGTTCTAACTCAATTTGCTGATCGGCTAATCTATTCGATAAAGCAGCATCATCTTGAGTAATAAAATAAAGCAATTTATATAAAACCAAGTCCTGTAAATGAGTAGTATTGCTATTTCCGATGTGATCAGGCAATGCTTCTAATTGCTGAGAATAACGATTTCCACTGGCTGTTCCATGATGACCAGGAAGTAATATAGGGCGCATTCCTTTAGGGACAATTGGATAAAAACAGCGACTTCTCTCATCACGAGCTAATATTAATTCATAGCGTTTAACGATTGGTCGCTCGTAAAAGCGCTTATCATCCCAACCCATGATGGATAAATTAGCTAACGAGTCACCCGGCACAGGATCAATCAAAAAAGTATTAATAGTTAACAGCGAAAGCTTGGAAAGCAGCTTGACTCGTGCGGCAGGCTCCTCTTTAACATCTTGATAATATTGTTCAATTGCGGCACGGGTATAAGAACAAGGAGAGTTTCTAAAAATAGCAAACAAACTACGTTCAGTCGAGCCTTGTAATTCATGTTTAATCCGTTGTAACTCATGAGTGACCAATAACGCTTGCACGGCACCGCGGCTATGAGCAACGAATTGTAGGGAAGTTTTTCCATGAGCCACAGCTCTTAGCACTAAAAATACTGCCTGTGCAATACGTTGCCCAACATCAGTACCGAGAGTAGTCGGACCCTTTAATAAATCAACTGAAGGCGATGAAAACGACAACGGTTGATCGAGATTAACTTCTCTCTGTCCGTGCTCACCCAGCAATGAAACCATTACTTGTGCAGCGTAAGACAAAGTCTCACCTCGAGCATAATAACTGCGAGCCTCCGGCTCAGGCTTTTGAACAAAATTAGTATCCGTACCCAACAAAAATAAGTAATGATCAAGCTTAGGTGGAAGTGGTTGATCGAGCTCGAGCCGATCAAAAATATCCTTTAGGTTATTAGGTTTAGGCATGAGTTATTATCCATGGAAAGAAAAATTATGTTCTTTTTATAATCTTATATATTAAGATATAATCAATGTTAAAAGCTATGCCCGAAGGTGTCAATGATAAATGTGATAAAAATAACCAAACTTCATGGGTCTTAGCAATAATCCTAAATTTCGCACCAATATAGCAAGTTTTTGTCATTAGAATAGTCGATTTTCACTCGTGGTAGATCCAAAGGCAATCCATACATTTGAAGTGTATGCCGGACAACTTCATTAAGCGCTGACAAATTGTATTTTGTTTACAAAAATGCTCTATTTTTTGACTATACCGTTCAATGTCTTTATCTAACTCTAATAGCTTTTTATAACAATTTGAGATGATTTCTCTAATTTCAAACGTCAATTGATTCTCAGCCTCTTCTAAAAATAAAGGCACTAGTTTCTCCTAACCCGACAGGAATAAATAAACCAAACTCATGTAAATAGCCCCTGAATCGATTGGCGATTGCTTGGTCTGACCATTGTCGTTGCGTTTCAACACCAAGATGAGGCCGTGTTTCCTCAAAAGTCCAAGGGTGTCGCATTAAAATTTAATCAATCTGTTGTAGGTTGGGCCTTTGCCTAACAATAACGTATTGAAATCCAAGGTTACAGCTAAAAATCCTTGCCAAAAT